>JAPVVU010000152.1 GCA_028571885.1 Gammaproteobacteria bacterium
AAAGATGTGATTGTCGTTCGAAAGTGATGTTTAAATTCAGAAGTTGGAGAGGCGTGGTTGGCTTTGCAGTGGTATTTCGAGGCAGGACGCCGAGGATAAGCGTTACAGGGATGTACTTGAAGCGTCCCCAGAAAAGCCAACTATACCATCCAATCATCCATTTTTAGCACCACATTTCGAACGCCACACCATTATTTTCAAATGACGGCTTCGGTGGTTTTGCTGACATAAGAGACAGCACGCATTTTTGTGATGAACCAATTAAAGGTGTTAACCTGGTAATGTAGTCTTTTATTTAATTTTCTCAAGACTGCAGTTTAAGGATTTCATTGGCAAATTTTTCTTTTAACGGGATAACCACTGAAACCTGGTCATGAGTACCGCAGATTATGACTGTTTCATGATCGGGTGACACAAAAAATATACTATCATTTTCTGTGAAGAGGTTAAGCTCGGCCTCATTTAGAGGAATGTAACAATCTAACAACACATCATTTGAATCGTGACTGCTCAAGTCAGTCCAATGACCCGCTAATGGTTCAAGATTTACTAAGCTATTAAGCATGTTATCCCCCTAAGACTGTCCGTTTATTATTTATTATAATGATATAGTGAATGAGATCATTGACGAAACATGCATAATTCTTGACATTTTACGCATAATTTAGCAATTAATCGTTTTTTTACAAAAACAGCCCAGATGAATTTGATTAACTGAATAACCTTCCAGGCCATTGATATTATAAACATTGAGTCAAAGAGCTTGTTATCCGGCTATTGCTGCTGTATCAGAGTGTAATAATCGGTACAGTACCGGGATGAGTATCAGGCTGACCAGCATTGAGAAGCTCAGACCCCAGACAATCACAACGGCCAGAGGCTGCAGCATTTCAGCACCGTCACCTAAGCCTATAGACAAGGGCAGCATGCCCACTACGGTGGTTAGAGTAGTCATAAGGATAGGGCGCAGCCTTAGACGGGCGGCATGAGAAATGGCTTTATTCAGTTGTCGGCCTGATTGCCGCTCGATTTCAATTTGTTCCACCAGCACAATGGCATTATTCACCACAATGCCGGCAAGCATGATTAAACCCAGCCAGACAGGCATAGAAACAGGCAATTCTCGAAAGTAAATACCTGCAGCAACACCGATGAGCATGAAAGGTATCGCCATGAGAATTATGAGCGGATTTTTTAATGATTCATATTGTACTGTCATGACCACAAAGACCAGAAATATGGCCAGAGCAAAGAGTATCATACTCAAATCACGTCCTTCTTTGATTTCTTTGCTGCCACTGCTGTTATAAAGGAAATAACCTTCGGGCAGGGGAAAATCTTTTAATTGTTCATCTACTTTGCTCATCACCTGAATGAGCTTATCATCATCAATCAGGCTGGCAGTGACCTCTACTATTCGTTGTTGATTGTCTCTTTCAATGACAGACGGTGAAGCGGCAAATTCGAGAAAAGCAACATCATTGATATACACCGGTTGACCATTATGATGTTTGATTAAAATATGTTTTAAATCATCATTAGATAAAATAGATGAACGTGCCAGTCTGATGCGGATATTATATTCCCGATCGTTTTCAATAAAATCTGAAACCACGATGCCATCCAGCGCTACTTTAAGCGCATAGCCGATATCGCTGGCTTTGATGCCCAGATCCGCTGCACGTTGACGGCGTACTTTCAACCTCAGTTCTTTATTATTTTCTTCATAAGTTTGCTCAAGGTTTCGCAGACCATCAACGCCACGCAATTTTTCAACCAGCTGATTGCCTATCTGATTGAGCGTTTGTAAATTTTCACCCTGAACTCTGATACTGATTTTTTCATCACTCTTACCCAGTCGGACACCACGCACGCCCCGGACAAAAAGCCGGGTTTTAATACCGGTTAAATTAAGTGCTGTTATTTTGGGTTTGATAGCGCTGATCCATTGCTGCGCATCCAGTGTTCGTTGTGAACTGGAAGTGAGCTGAATCTTAATCGAACTGGAATTGCTGCTTTCTCTTTGGGAACGTCCAAAAACACTGCCGCCGATGGTGCTGAAAACTGTGATGACTTCTTTATCTGCTAATAAAACCGTTTCTATTTTATCGACCACCTGGTTCATTTCATCCAGACGCATGCCAGGTTCTCCGGAAATTCTCAGATAAACACGTCCTTCATCAATGGTAGGCAGAAAAATTTGTTGTTCATTGATGATAAATTTTACGCTGAAAAATAATGCAGGAATTAAGATCACAAAGGGCAGCCAGCCATGATGAATAATGAAAGAGACTAATTTTTCATAGGCTGCAGCAATTGCTGTAAATATTTTTTTTGGTTTTTTCTTTGTGCTCTTTTTTAGCTGAGCTGCAAGACTTGGTACGACGGTGAGAGAAACCAGCATTGAGGCAACTATGGCAGCAGAGATAGTAATGATCAGTTCTTTAAATAAGAGTCCGACCAGACCGCTCATAAACAGGAAGGGTAATACCGCCGCCAGATTGGTACTGGTAGATGCCACAATCGCGCTATTGACTTCATTAGCGGCTTGCAGGGCAGGATTCATTGAGGTTTCCTGTGATGCAGCAGAGCCTTCTTCCTGCTGGTGTCGGGAAATGTTCTCCAGCATGACAATGGTACTGTCAACCAGCATACCAATACCCAGAGCCAATCCTCCCAGAGTCATGATGTTGAGGGTGAGACCGCTGATTTCCATAATAATAAATGTGATCACAATGGCAAGGGGAATAGCGCTGCCGATGATAAGTGTGCGCCGCAGATCACCAAGGAAAAAATAGACCACCAGCATGGCGAGAAAAGCACCTGAAAGTGCTGCGCGTGAAGCATTGTTTAATGCGTGTTTAATAAAGACTGCCTGATCATCAACGGCAGTAATCTGCACATCTTCAGGAATTAATTTTTCATCTTTTAATTGTTTTATACGACTATTAATCGCATCGACGACTGCGACAGTATTTGCCTGCGGCTGTTTTTGTATGGACAATTTGACACCTTCCATACCATTGAGCCGAATGCTGACTCGCTCGTCTTCATTGGTATCTAAAATATCAGCCACTTCATTGAGTTTAACCGCATCATCGACCTGTTGTGTCTGCTTATTAACAAGCGGGAGCTGGGCCAGCTCATCAAGTGAATCAAAGCGTGCATCGGTACGTGTGCTTAATTCATCAAATGCGGTATAAATCCTGCCCGCGGCAATATCGCGGTTTTCATTTTTAATCAGCGTTTCAATGTCCTCAAAATTTAATTGCAGAGGCACCAGACGTTGTTGATCAATGATTACCTGAATTTCACGCACCAGACCACCACCTAATTCAGTTGATGCGACACCGGGTATATTGATGAACCATTTGCTGAGCTGGTAATCGGCATAACTTCTTAAGTCGATAGGGGATTGCTGGCTGGAGCTGACAATAAACTCAATGACTGGAATCTGAGAAGGATCTCGTTTGTAAATAACTGGCGGTTCAATGGAATCAGGTAAGAAACGCTTAGCACGATCAAGGCGATTACTGGCATCGCGTAAAGCAATATCAATGTCCGTTCCATAGGGAAAACTTAAGTCAACAGAGCTGCGACTTTCTGTGGTGCGGGACTGTACTGAAATTGCACCTTCAGTAATGGCCAGTTGCTCTTCCAGTTGCCGGGTTACTTTATCTTCCATAATAGACGCTGGCACACCCGTGTCAACAACACGTACTCTGACATCAGGGTAGATGATATCAGGCAATAAGTTGACCCCCAGACGCTGTAACATAAACAAACCTAATACCAGTAACGCTAAGGCTATCATGTTGACGCCAATAGGATGTTTAATTGCCCATGCGGCAATATTGCTGGTTGTCTGAGTTTGTTTTAACATAATTTAATCTGAAACTTATTTTATTACGTTCACTTTTTTTCCGGAGCGAAGTCCAAATAAACCTTTTTTTATTATAGTATCACCTGCTTTAAGGCCATCTAAAATCTCCATTTTCTGCGGGTACTGTTTGCCCGTCACAATATTCTGTCGGTTGATTTTATTATCAGCATCCAGAGTAAAGACATAAGCGCCCTGTTGATCATAGCGAATGGCTGATAATGGGATCACCAGTACCTGCTCGGTGGCGGTGACCAGATTGATTCGGGCTAACTGGCCGGGTTTGGCATTTTCAGGAATTGGCTCCAGTTTAACCTCAATGAGTCCCTTTCGCGTCTGGGCATTAATTTGTGGATAAATGCGTAAAATATTTCCCGACCATGATTTTATTCCCAGCGCATCTACCTGATAAGTGATGGCATCGCCATGTTTGATTTTACTCAGATAAAGTTCTGATAAGGGGATTTTCACAATCAAACTGCTATTGTCTATCAGACTCATGAAATGGGTATGCAATGGTAAGACATCACCGGGTTCAACCAGCCGTTCACTGATAACACCTGTCCAGGGTGCTTTTATCTGAGTATAACTGAGACGTTTTTTCTGTAAATTATATTCAGCCTGATCAAGTGCAACTTTTGTTTTGGCACGAATCAATAATTCTTTGGAGGTCAGGTTTGTTTTTGCCAGCTTTTCCAGGCGTCCATAGTCAACACGAGCTTGTTTAAGTGTGGCTTCGGCCTTGTTATATTCTGCTCTAAAAATGGTGTTATCCATTCGTGCCAGTAAATCACCTTTTTGCACTATATCACCCTCATGGAAAGGGAGTTCAACTAACATGCCCTGTGCCTGATTATACAAATGCACGGTTCGCTTAGGTTCCAGGGTGCCGGTTACGGTTATTGTATGGTTAAGAGACTGAATTTCAGCCTGAGCTGTTTCAACGGCAGGTAATGTTCTTGAGGTACGTTTTTTGGATTCTTTTTTTTCATCACATCCACCTGTCAGCCCTGAAAAAAATAGAATAAAAATAACAGGCAGAATGGTAATAACTGCTTTTTTTATAGGGTTATTTATTGCTTTCATATAAAAAATATAAGTCTGTTTTAAGTATTGTTAGCTGTTGTTAACTATAGTTTAGCGCTAAATTTGATTAGAATGCAGGATATCATTCAACTCATTCAACTTCTAAATATCATTCAATTTAAAAATAACATAAAATTGAACCATTATGATTTCATGTTCACTAAAGGCTTTAAGTATATAACATATGGGTATACGCACACATTATACGGACGCACCACATAAAGATCGCCATGATTTATCTAATCTCAGACGCATTGTACCATTTTTATGGGAATATAAAGGACGTGTTTTAGCAGCACTGGTACTTTTGGTCGCAGCTAAGGTTGCGACAGTGGGTGTGCCGTTTATACTCAAAGGAATTGTTGACTCATTGAGTGCACAGAATTCGCTGCTGGTTTTACCCGTGGCGCTATTATTGGGTTATGGTGCATTGCGACTGCTGAACGTGCTATTCAGTGAATTACGTGATACCGTTTTTGCCAGAGTTCGATATCGAGCTATGCGTAATCTGTCGCGTGAAGTCCTCTCTCATCTTTATTCTCTGTCATTACAATTTCATCTGGAACGCCGCACCGGTGGTATTTCGCGTGATTTAGAACGAGGCACACGAGCGGTCTCTTCAATAATGAATTATCTGGTGTTCAATATTATTCCCACAGCGGCAGAATTTGCTCTGGTGGCTTTTTTGCTGCTGGGAGATTATGCCGTTCACTTCTCGATTGTGACCTTTACAACTGTCTTTATATATATTAGTTTTACACTTTTACTGACCAACTGGCGCATGCATATTCGTCATCAAATGAACCGCCTGGACTCACAAGCCAATTCCATGGCAGTGGATGGTTTGATTAACTACGAAACGGTTAAATATTTTAATAATGATGGCTATGAAATTAATCGTTATGATGACACCCTGGATGAATGGGAAGACTGTGCGGTAAAAAGTCAGGCATCCATGTCTTTGTTGAATTTTGGGCAAGGGAGTATCATCGCCATTGGGGTCACCATCATGATGTTCTATGCCACTCAGGGTGTGGTTGATGGCAGTATGACGATCGGTGATCTGGTATTGGTGAATGCCCTGATGCTGCAATTATTTATTCCATTGAATTTTCTGGGCATTATTTATCGTTCCATGATGCACTCATTGGCAGACATCGATTTAATGTTCGGTTTACTTGATAAAAAAGGCGATGTCAGTGACAAGGACAATGCCTCTGAATTAACTGTTTCTCAGGGCGTGGTTCGTTTCGACAATGTGGATTTCGGCTATCAGCCCGAACGGCAGATTTTACATAAGGTCAGCTTTGAAATTCCAGCAGGGAAAAAACTCGCCGTGGTGGGGCCTTCCGGTGCAGGAAAATCCACTTTATCAAGATTATTGTTTCGTTTTTATGATGTCGATAAAGGTTGTGTGAGTATTGATGGCCAATCAGTCAGTGATGTGACTCAGGAAAGCCTGCGTCAGGCTGTGGGCATCGTACCTCAGGATACGGTATTATTTAATGAAACAATTTTTCATAATATTATCTATGCACGTCCGGATGCGACCAAAGAAGATGTCTTTGAGGCCAGTAGAATGGCTAATATACATGATTTTATTGTTCAGCTGCCCGATGGCTATGATACGGTTGTGGGCGAGCGGGGACTGAAGTTATCCGGTGGTGAAAAACAACGGGTTGCCATAGCACGGGTGATTTTGAAAAATCCTAAAATATTGGTCTTTGATGAAGCCACCTCATCACTGGATTCTCATTCAGAACAGATCATATTGTCTTCACTGGCAGAAGTTGCCCAGCAGAGAACGACTCTGGTGATTGCCCATCGCTTATCAACTATTGCCGATGCAGATATTATTCTGGTGCTGGAAAATGGCCGCGTGAAAGAGCAGGGTAATCATCAGGCGTTATTGGCTCAGAATGGTCTTTACAGCAGTCTCTGGAATATACAGCTGCAGGAAAATAGCAGTGAGTCTAATCAGTAATATCTATTCATAAAAAGACTCTTTTAATAGGGGAATGGTTTTCAGAAAAATAACAATTTGTTATTAACTGAGCATTTTATCAACAGAACATTTTATTAAAAGAAGAATGCTAAATAACTGTTCCTAAACAGTGAATAGTGAACAATGAGCATTAGAAGCTGGCGTTTATTATTGGGCGATTTGACGCAGTCTGAGCACAATAATAAATGACAGGCTCTGATGCGGATGATAAGTAAAGAATGTCCACTATTTCCCCTCATGGAGCCTACTTTTGGTGGAACAGTTATTTAGCATTCTTCTTTTAATAAAATGCTCAGTTAATAACAAATTGTTATTTTTCTGAAA
>JAPVVU010000153.1 GCA_028571885.1 Gammaproteobacteria bacterium
CTTCATTCACTGGTCTGTTTATTGGCTTATATCTTGCTCGACGTTTTTCTCAAACGAATACACAGGGGAAGGACGGCCATCAATATCAGTATGAACCTGTTATCCTGAAAAAATTACCTGCTAGTGAATGGACATGTCAAATTGAACGGCCGCAGGATCTATCTGCCTGATTCATTATTAATTGAGATAATGACCCTATGACTCAATTCAAATTTTTCTACCGAAACGGTTGCCATTTATGTGAGGACATGTACCAGCTAATCTATCCTTATGAATCCAGTCATAATATTATGATTGAAATGGTTAATATAGACAACGATTCTACCTTAAAAAACAAATATGGCTTATTAATTCCTGTGCTTACAGATACTGATGAAAATGAAATTTGCCATTATTTTTTTGATAAAGTCCGCTTTGAGCAAGTTCTTAACGATTAAACCTGTCATATGTTGACATTGACTCTACTTTTGCCCTGTTTTTTGTTATGATTCTCCGCCTGTTTATTGACAAAAAATGTTCTTCTGGAGACTGAGTGGCTGAATTAGAGTTTATACGTAATTTTTCAATTATCGCCCATATTGACCATGGGAAATCAACTTTAGCCGATCGGATAATCCAGATTTGCGGTGGTTTAAGTGATCGGGAGATGCAGGCCCAGGTTCTTGATTCCATGGATATTGAACGTGAGCGCGGCATCACCATCAAGGCACAAAGTGTTTCTCTTGACTATCATTCCGAAGATGGCAATACCTATCAGCTCAATTTTATTGATACCCCCGGACACGTTGATTTTTCCTATGAAGTTTCTCGCTCCCTGGCAGCATGTGAGGGCGCTTTACTGGTTGTTGATGCATCTCAAGGTGTAGAAGCACAAAGTGTTGCCAACTGTTATACAGCGATAGAGCAGGGTCTTGAAGTTCTACCTGTACTGAATAAAATTGATCTGCCGGCAGCTGATCCTGATAAAGTCATTACTGAAATTGAAGAGGTCATTGGCCTTGATGCAATGGATGCGCCTCACTGCAGTGCTAAAACGGGCGAAGGTGTTCCTGAATTACTCGAATATCTGGTGAAGCATATTCCTGCTCCTCAGGGTGATCGTGAAGCACCTTTGCAGGCGTTAATTATAGATTCCTGGTTTGACTCCTATTTAGGGGTTGTATCTCTGGTTCGTGTCATGCAGGGTACATTAAAACGTAAAGATAAAATGCTGGTTATGTCGACTGGACGAGCTCATACTGTCGATGGTGTAGGCATATTTACACCTAAGCGAGAACCAAAAGATCTTCTGACTGCCGGTGAAGTGGGTTATGTAATTGCTGGTATAAAGGATATTTATGGCGCACCAGTGGGGGATACTTTAACAACTGCCCATAATCCTTGCGATGAACCGTTAGAAGGTTTTAAAGAAATACAACCGCGTGTTTTTGCAGGCCTTTTTCCTGTGACATCTGATGATTATGAAGGCTTACGTGAAGCACTGTCAAAATTAAAGCTCAATGATGCAGCTTTGTTTTATGAGCCCGAAGTATCTCAGGCACTTGGGTTTGGTTTTCGATGTGGTTTTCTGGGGATGCTGCATATGGAAATTGTTCAGGAAAGGCTTGAGCGTGAATATGATCTTGATCTTATCACCACTGCACCGACGGTTATTTTTGAAGTGTTAACGACTAAGGGTGAAACGATTAAAGTAGACAATCCAGCTGCATTACCGGAACGTTCCACTATCGAAGAAATCCGTGAACCCATTATTTCTGCTAATATTTTATTACCGCATGAATATGTTGGCAATGTTATTGGTTTGTGTATTGAAAAGCGTGGTGTGCAGAAAAAAATGCAATATGTGGGTAATCAGGTCAATATGACCTTTGAAATGCCTATGAATGAAGTTGTACTGGATTTCTTTGATCGTCTTAAATCCGTTAGTCGTGGTTTTGCTTCGCTGGAATATCATTTTGAACGTTTTGAAGCGTCTAAATTAGTCAAAATGGATATTTTAATTAATGGTGAGCCTGTTGATGCACTTTCTATCATTATTCATGAAGATTTGGCATTAAGTCGAGGTCGTGATTTAACTGAGAAAATGAAAGAGTTAATTCAACGACAAATGTTTGACGTGGCTATTCAGGCGGCTATTGGTTCTAAAGTAATTGCCCGAACTAATGTTAAAGCCTTACGTAAAAATGTCACTGCCAAGTGTTATGGTGGTGATATCAGCCGTAAAAGAAAATTGTTAGAGAAACAAAAAGCCGGTAAAAAGCGGATGAAGCGGGTAGGAAGTGTTGAAATTCCTCAGGAAGCTTTTTTGGCAGTTCTTCATATTGGTAAAGATTAACTCCCTCATTAAAATATATAAAAAGAGTAAAGAATGGATTTTGATATTGCACTAGTACTTGTTGTTTTGACCTTTGCATCTGGATTGGTCTGGATAATGGATAAAGTTCTCTGGGAAAAACAACGTCTGGCAAAACAGCAAGCCGAAATTAACAGTAAAGGTAAAGATATTAGCGATCAGGAGCGTGATGCATTACTGGCCGATCCAATTATAGTGGATTATGCAAAATCATTATTTCCTGTTTTTTTTATTGTTTTAATATTACGTTCATTTATCTTCGAACCCTTTCGGATCCCCTCCCAGTCAATGATGTCCAATTTATGGGTGGGTGATTTTATTCTTGTTAATAAATTCAGCTATGGTGTTCGCCTGCCTGTTTTAAATACAGAAATTTTTGACTCAGGCAAACCAAAAAATGGCGATGTAGCTGTCTTTAGATATCCGGTTAATCCTGCTATTAATTTTATTAAGCGGGTTATTGGTGTCCCGGGTGATCATGTGGTTTATCGTAATAAATTATTGTATATCAATGATAAGCCTATGCTGCAACAAGAATTGGGATCATACAAAGGCATGGGATCAGGCACAAAGATGAATGGTGCTTCTTTGAAAAAAGAAGATTTGCTGGGGGTGAAGCATGACATTTTATTAGTTCCGGGAAAGCCTGATTTAAGTCATATGTATGTACCTGAATTTTACAATAATGGTTACATCGATCTGGTGGTGCCAGAAGGGCATTATTTTGTTATGGGTGATAATCGTGATGAAAGTCACGATAGTCGTTTTTGGGGGCTGGTGCCGGAAGCTAATCTGGTTGGCAAAGCCTTTATGATCTGGTTTAATTGGGACGTAGGTCAGGGTCTTTATTGGGAGCGTATCGGCACTTCAATTGAATAATCTTCTAAATTAACTATACTCAGAAGAAAATATATCTTAAATCAATCATTTACCACATTCCTATTGGCTAATTCCAGGGTTTAAGGTAAAAAGGAAAAAAAATGCTAAAACAGAGCTTTAAATATAAACAGCAAAAAGGTTTTACTCTGGTCGGATGGCTGGTTGTTATTGCCATATTCCTCTATTTTGCCTACCTGGCGATGATTATTACTCCCTATTTAATTAGTAATAATACCATGAATAACATATTGGAATCGCTCAAACAAGAGCCTGCTATCACACAAAAATCAAAAAGAGAAATCTGGAGACTTATTGAAAACAGAATGTTGGTCAATCAGGTTAGAGATATAAGTAAGGATAGTTTTGATATTGAAAAAGGTAATAATACCGTAACGGTTTACCTTGAGTATGATGATAAAATTCACTTCATGGGTAATACCTATATTCTGATTGAACGAAATAAATCTGTTGAACTGGTTCGTAATTGAATACTAATCTGACCAGTCTTTGTAATAAATTAGGTTATACATTTAATGAACTCAGTCTGTTAACAACGGCATTGAGTCATCGCAGTGTTGGGAAAAACAATAACGAACGCCTGGAGTTTCTGGGTGATTCAGTTATTGGCTATGTTATGGCAGAGGAGCTCTATCAACGTTTTGATGATGAGGATGAGGGAAATCTAAGTCGCTATCGTTCTTTATTAGTTAAAGGTGATACGCTTGCCAGTATTGCCCGACAAATTGGCGTTGGACAATATCTCAAACTTGGTGGTGGCGAATTAAAAAGTGGTGGTTTTCGACGCGCCTCAATTCTTGCCGATGCAATGGAAGCCATTATTGGTGCCATTACTCTGGATTCTGATATAGAACATGCCAGACGCTGTATATTATCATGGTATAAAGAACGCCTGGATAATATCAAAACACTGGATTTGAAAGATCCTAAAACACGTCTTCAGGAGCAGCTGCAGGCGAAAAAATTTGAGTTGCCGCAATATAATGTTATTTCAGTGAATGGCAAAGAGCATGCTCAAATTTTCCAGGTTGATTGTCACGTTAAAGAACTCGGATTAAGTATTACAGCAGAAGGCAGCAGCCGACGCTCCGCTGAACAAAAAAGTGCTGAGCTGATGCTGGAGAAAATTCAATCGCAGTAAGTTTTTATCCTATTTAGTGTCATCAACGGGATTATTTAAGTCATTCACTGACTTAATTATCAATGCTTATTCTTATTCAAACTAAACAAAACTTAATTAAATTATGACAAAGACTGATTATCCTGAAAATTATAGAAGTGGCTATGTTGCCATTATTGGGCGACCTAATGTTGGAAAATCAACACTCTTAAATTACATCCTTGGGTTTCATCTCAGTATTACTTCCAAAAAGCCGCAAACAACCCGTCATCGTCTCCTGGGTATTAAAACAACAGCTACAGCTCAAGCTGTTTATATTGATACGCCTGGGCTGCATCAAAAATATAAAGGTGCAATACACACTTATATGAACAAAGAAGCCATGTCTACATTACAGGATGTTGATGTGATTGTCTTTGTTGTTGATGGTATAAAACTCACCTCAGAAGATGAATATGCAATTGAGTTATTAACAAAATGTGAGCAGCCCATAATATTGGCTGTTAATAAAGTTGATAAAATTAAGAATAAAGAAGTGTTATTACCCTTTATTGAAGAATTGAGCAAGCGTTTGAATTTTGCTCAAGTTGTACCACTTTCTGCTTCTAAGGGGACTAATGTGTCTGAGCTTGAGAAAAATATTGAATCACACCTGAATTTATCGCCAGCCTATTTTCCAGAAGAGCAAATAACCGATAAGTCAGATCGATTTCTTGCTTCAGAGCTCATCCGTGAAAAACTCATGCGTTTATTAGGGCAAGAAGTACCTTATGCTGTTGCTGTTGAAGTTGAAGCATTTGAGGAAGAGGCTTCAATTATTAAAATTTCTGGCGTTATCTGGGTCGAACGGAGTAATCAGAAAAGTATTATTATCGGCAACAAAGGTCAACAATTAAAAGAAATTGGCAAACAGGCAAGAATATCAATGGAAAGACTGTATGATAAAAAAGTTTTTCTAAAACTATGGGTAAAAGTTAAAGAAGGTTGGTCTGATGATCAAAAAGCACTAAAAAGTCTCGGATACTTTGACTATTTAAATAAAAATGAATTCTAGAGTAAATCTGGACAATAAATCGGCTATAGTGCTTCATCATTATAATTACCGAGATACCAGCCTTATTGTTAATTTTTTTCTGAGTGATTTTGGTAAGGTGAGTGCTATTGCCAAAGGTGTTAAGGGCAAGAAATCAAAACTAAATCAGTTTGCTCTCTTTCAGCCTTTTCAAAAGCTTACAGTCTCTCTTACAGGAAAACAAGAGCTTTTAATTTTAAAAAGCATAGAGTTAACATCCGAATCTAACCATGAACCAATATTGAATGCCTGGAAGTTATCAGGAAAATCCCTGTACTGCGCCTATTACATTAATGAATTGTTGCTGCGATTATTACCCTCTCATACAGACTGTAGTGAAATCTTTTCACTCTATGAGCACGTTATAAATATTCTTTCTCATTCATCTGAACCAGAAAGTTCTGATCAAGAAAGTTCAAAACAACACAATTTATTACATTTTGAGGCACCGTTAAGAATATTCGAACTGAAATTTCTTGAATATCTTGGTTATGGACTTAATCTAAGTCATGATATTCAATCTGACTTGCCCATTGATAATGAAAAACAATATTACTATATAATAGACTCTGGTCCCTCTGAGAGTCCTATAAGCGGTATAAAAAATTTAGCAATTAGTGGCAGGACACTGATAAATCTATCTCGTGCTCAATTAAGTGATAAGAAAACTTTGCAAGAAAGCAAACAACTATTAAAATGGGCGCTTGCGGGACACCTGGGCAGCAAACCATTAAAAAGCCGGGAGATGTTTAAGCAACTCTATTGTTAAAATTTAAGTTTAAGGCTTTTGTTTAAGACTTTTATTTAAGACAGGGCGAGATAAAGTAATAAGTAACAATTCCACCAATTAATTAATATTAATCGAATAACGAAAGATTTAGAGGAAAAAACCTTGAGTAACACATCACCCATCCTTCTCGGTGTTAACATTGATCATATTGCAACATTAAGACAGGCCAGGGGGACTCGCTATCCTGATCCCGTCAAAGCTGCTATGGATGTTGAATTTGCAGGAGCGGATGCGATCACCCTGCATTTGAGAGAAGATCGACGTCACATTCAGGAACGAGATGTTTATCTTATTAACGATGTGCTGCAAACAAGAATGAACCTGGAAATGGCTGTGACTGATCCTATGCTTGCCATTGCAGAAAAAGTAAAGCCATCAGATTGTTGCCTGGTACCCGAAAAACGTGAAGAACTGACCACTGAAGGTGGGTTGGATGTTGCTTCTCAACTGGCCAAAATGACAGATGCCTGCCAAAGGCTGGCAGAAGCAGATATTAGAGTCTCATTATTTATCGATGCTGATAAAAAACAGATTGATGCCGCAGCGCAAGTTAAAGCACCCGTTATTGAGATCCATACAGGACATTATGCGGATTTCAAAGGAGCAGAACAACAGCAGGAATTTGAAAAAATCAGAGAAGGGGTCTTGTATGCCAGGTCTCTTGGCTTACATGTCAATGCAGGTCATGGTTTGCATTATCATAACGTCCAGGAAATTGCAGCACTGACTGACATTGAAGAACTGAATATTGGTCATGCAATTATAGCTCAGGCTCTTTTTTGCGGCTTAGAAAATGCCGTGAAAGAAATGAAAGCGCTCATGGTTATGGCGAGGACAGCCTCTGAGGCCACCGTCTTAGTCTCTAAATAAGTGTTCCACCAAAAGTAGGCCCCATGAGGGGAAATAGTGAGCATTCATTATTTAATGCTCCGCATCAGAACCTGGCATTTATTATAGGGCGATTTGACGCAGTCCGAGCACAATAATAAATGCCAGGTTCTGATGCGGATCATTAAATAATGAATGCTCACTATTTCCCCTCTTTGGTGGAACAC
>JAPVVU010000154.1 GCA_028571885.1 Gammaproteobacteria bacterium
AAGATTTTTAAATCATAAGTTGGATTTTGTCTTAATTAGTCAGCGTGTTATTTACATAAAGCCTGTGGTTGCTTATTTTTCTGACTTTGATTGTCTGAACGAAGTGAGTTCTCAAGGTCAGAAAAATGAGTGACCATAGGCTTAACACGGGTAATTAATAAATACACGCTGAATAGTTACAATTAATCTTAGTTACTTTGTTCGTCAATGACCTGCTGCTGTTCAATCACCCTGTTTTGAAGCATCGATTCAACTGCCTTTGCTTTTTCAAGCGCCTGAACCTGAGCACTCAAAATATGTTCATTTTCAGAATTGTCTTGAGTCATATCCTCATCAGAGCACCCCCCCACTATGAGTAGTGGCGCCAAAAGTAATAATCGAGATAATTTAATCATTAGCATGTTCCATAATTTAGATAGTAAAAAATTATTTAATACCTAATCATAGTAAAAAATATTACTTTTTTCATAGTTTTGACAATGATAAAGAATCAAATTAAAATACCTCACTCAATTACTTGGTTATTTATTTTTAGGAGTTTTTTTAATGAAGACATGGCGCTGCAAGATCTGTAGTTTTGTTTATGATGAAAGTGATGGTATACCTGAAGAAGGCATCGCCCCCGGCACTCGCTGGGAAGATATACCTGAAGACTGGCTGTGTCCTGATTGTTCTAAGGGAAAAAATGAATTTGAGATGGAAGAAATTTAACTGTTTTTTTATCCTGGAAAACGCAGTTTACATAAAAGGTTACATAAAACCATCTCTGGTCTGTGCGGTTTTATGTGACATTTTTAAATAAATTTACAGCAAGAGTTTACCGCAAAAGAAAGTTTATCAATTAACCGGTAATGTTATTTGTGCAATCAGACCGCCTTCCTGAGAGTTTTTAAGTTCAATATGCCAACCATGAGCTTGTGCCAGATGAGAGACTATTGCTAAGCCAAGACCACTGCCGCCTACTTTTGAATTACGGGATTTATCCACTTTGTAAAAGGGATGAAATACTTTTTCCAGCTCTTGTTCAGCGATACCGGGTCCTTGATCAATAATTTTAATTTGTATCCAATGCGAGCCCTGCTTTTCAACTTTTTCATAACTGACCAAAATGGGTTTACCTTCACCGTAGCGAACCGCATTTTCCAGCAAGTTGATTATAATTCGTTTAAAAGCAACAGGATAAATTCGCAGAGCATCACATTTCGCTCCTGACATTGAATGAGGAGTAATATCAGCTTTTAAATCTATCTGTACAGATGAGTGCTGCTTTATTTCATTAACATAGTCATACAACAATGGATAAAGCTCATGTTCTTCCGGCTTTTCTTCAGTAAGACAACAGGCCAACTCCATGTAGTGCCCAATCATTTCATTCATCAGAACAATATCCTTCTGAATATGCTGCATCAGCATTGAATCATTATCTTCCGGCAGCATTTCAACAGAAAGGGCCATTCGGGTTAAAGGTGTGCGTAAATCATGCGATATACCCGCCAGCATGACAGTCCGATTTTCAAGCAATTGTTCTACTTTTTTAGCCATGGTATTAACGCTTTCAGCGAGAACAACTAATTCCTTACAACCTCGTTCAGGAATGGGCTCAGGTGAAATACCATTACTCACTTGTTTAACCGCAGCAACCAGTCTGTTAATGGGTTTATTTAGATGATAGGCCAGTAACCAGCTTGATATCAGAGTCAAAAGCAGACCTGATAATACAATCGCAATGATGATCACATGGGGCTGCCCCCCTAATTGATGCAATGGTATCGAAATTTCAAAATGATGTCCCTGATACTTAAAATTAATCCAATAAAGATCAGATCTATTTCTATCCTGAAAAAAACGCACATACTGCTTAAACTCTTCTCTAATCGCATCTTCAAGATAAAAGATATACGGTTCATAAGGACGAGCAGTGGTATCAATATCCTCATATTGATATGCCTGAAGTGTAAAATTATAGTTTTTTTTCAGATTCTGAGTAAATTGCTCACGTTGACTGACAGGTAGTTCGAGCCAGTGCTGCGTTGATGTTTTCATAATCGCAGCCATAGTAATAGCAGAGTTTTGTACAACGGGCAGGACGATAAAGATAATAATTAAAGAGACAATAAAAACCTGAGAAATGAATAAGGTAATACCGACAACAATAGCAGAACGGGATAATAAGGAGATTGATTTTATAATCATTATTGATCGCGCGCAGACTGCGTCTCGTCAAAAGAATGACTGTATTCGAATGATGCATTAAAACGATAACCTACCCCTCTTATGGTTTCAATAATGCCTGGTGGATTAATATCTTCCCCCATTTTTCGTCTTAAGCGAGAGATACACACATCGATACTGCGATCAAAAGGAGAGCGATCATAACCCTGTAGATTTTCCATTAGCAGATCCCGGCTTAATACCCGATTGGGATGTTTTAATAAAATGCTTAATAATTCATATTCAGAATGCGTTAATGAGATGGGCTTTTTATCTCGGGATAAAATATGAGCATCAAAGTCTATGCAGAAAGGACCAAAACATTTGTTATTGGCCACTTCAGAATTTGTCCCGGCGGTATGATCTGGCCTGGCAACTTGAATTTGTTTCTGACGTCTATTTAAAGCACGTATACGAGCAAGAAGTTCCCTGGGATTAAAGGGTTTGGCCAGATAATCATCAGCACCCACTTCAAGTCCTATAATTCGATCAATATCTTCTGAACGTGCTGAAATCATTAAAATCCCGACTGTGCTTTGACTGCGTAAACGTCTGGCAATTGATAAGCCATCCTCTCCAGGTAACATGAGATCAAGCACAATAATATCGACATGATGCTCAGATAACCAGGCATCCATAGCGATGGCATCTTCAACACTGTTTGCAGCCATGCCGTTTTCCTGAAGATAAAGTTGTATTAACTCCCTGATTCCAGGGTCATCATCAACAATTAATATTTGCAGTGGTTCCATTTATACGGCTCATGATTAAAGTTAAGCAGGTTAAAACAATATTTACAACTCACTGTTTAAAAAGAAAAAATGAGACTGTTACAGTTCGTTACAAATATCTCCTCAATAGACATACTTATGTTACAAAGTTTTCGTATATTAGCATCATGCTGATCAAAAAGGAGAAGCGAGTCATTTGATAAGCATGAAAACAGACAAAAATAAGCAAGACATTTAATATAAAGGGGAAGTAAAAATGAAGCAAGCTCTCGTTGGTTTTTTAGTGGGAATCGTTCTGGTCAGCGCTTTAGGCTGGATTATGATGCCTGGCATGATGTTACATGAAACTCTGAGTCCATATACTGTAAATGAGACTGTAGAAAAAATTAAAACCAGTGCACTGGCGGAAGGCTGGGTTGTTGCTGGAGTCAAACCGCTGCACAAAGCAGTAAAAAAACATGGCGGTTATGATATTCCCCCGGTCATGCTAATCAATCTTTGTCAGGCTGATCATGCCTATAATATCCTTAAAGAAGATGACAACAAGGTACTTTCAGTTATGATGCCATGTACGATTAGTGTCTATCAAAAAGGTGATGGTAAAACTTATATTGGGTCAATGAATGCGGGCTTGCTGGGTACTATGTTTGGCGGAACAATTGCTGAAATCATGGGCAAACAAGTTGCTGCACAGCAGCAAATATTTGTTGACGCTGCAACAAAGTAATATTATCAGCCCCACTCTACAGCGAGTATGGTGGGGCTGACACAAACAATATCAGCAAAGAATCATCCGCAAAAACAATTAACCTCAACGTCCTTATATAAATTATAATCTGGATCATCGGGTGTAACCTCTATCCACCAATCTGAACCCGTATTATAGCTAGGCAGAGTATTGGCATCATTTTCTTCAGCATATGCAAATACACTAAACAATGAAAATAACAGTAATATAAATGTTAGCTTTTTCATAATAGACTCCTGATATTATTAGAATAAAAGTATTTAAAACTTATTTATTAAATTCTTATACTGACCATATATTAGCATAATCTAATATTGAGTCAAGGGTTTTCCAGTTATTAATAGGGATCACCCTAATGTATGAATTTAATTTATTGATGAGTCATATGCAAAAAATTAACAGAAGTTTAAACTGTCTGGGAGCAAAAGGGTTTACTTATTCGGTACTTATTCTATCCATTCAACCAGGTAAAAAATTTTGAATCCTTCAGAAGATTTTGCCGGCCCGATCACTTCAGCGGCAAATAATTTTTTATCATGATCCTGCTCAGCAACAGCCTCTTCTTTTGACGTGTAGACAGTCACAGTGGTCGATGGAAAACGATCGCGCTTTCTTCTTGGTGAATAAATAACGGCAAAATGTCGATTAGCAACATTAGCACCAGGGTGTGGATCGAGGGAGTAGCCTTTCATGTTCGTCTTTTGTCTATATAAGATATTTCGAGCATTATACGTAGTTCTGATCCAAGTGCCTAATAGATTAAAGCTCATACTTTTAGTTTCTTGATATAGATAAAATTTTAAAAACTTATCATTTTTTAAAATACAACTAACTAATAGTCAAATTTTATTGTACAATTATCATAGTTATTATTTTCAGCAATTAAATATCTGACCAAAACTCTGATCAAAACAATGAAATTTGATTTACCAGCAATTTATCAGGAGCAAAATAAATGTCAATCAGGCTTGAATACATCGTGTGTAATAAAAATGGTGATGAGTTGAATCGATTTGATATAAAAGCAGAAGCAGAAGCTTATGACTCAGTCATTTGTGCGGCCGAAGACATCAGTATACTTTTAACACCACTACAGAAAAAATTATCACTCAATGAAGAGCAGATTTATGGTATTTCAGAACACCTTGCTTTCCAGGCTGATGCAGTTAAATTAGCACTTAAACAGATAAAAAAAGCAAAACTACCTGTTAGCACTAATTATGAATCAGAAGTTAAAGAAACTTCAGAAAAAACAATTGAAGCAAGCCAAAACGTTGTAACTAAAAACGTTGTGACCAAAAAAGCTGTGACGAAGAAAGCAATAAGCAAAAAATCTTCTGCAAAGAAATAAATGAATAATTACAAAACTAATTCAGTGAGCATTTTTTATGGCCTCTATTTTTTTAAGCCTATTTAATAAGCCTATTTAATGACCCGGCTTTAATGACCCGGCTTTAATGACCTAAATACTGGTCAATAAAAGCAGCCAGTTTTTTATGCACCTGATTCTCGAATTCACCCAGATCTTTGTTAAATATATGTAAAAATTTTGCCGCTTTATCCTGACTTAATTTTTTACTATTAATCTGATACTGCATTTCCGGCAACGATTTATCATTTCTCGGGACAATATCCCATTGCACAAAGTCAGAGTGAAGTGATTCAAACTCTTTTTGTGCCAATTGACAAAATTTATCAATAAGTTCTTCCCCTTTTGGACCAAGACAACCGGGTTCAAGTCTAAAGAGAACTGTCAATTTTTTTTCTTGTGGTAAGGGCAAATTATTTTTCATAAACTCACTTCCATATGTCACCAATCCTGGCAGATTGTCCAGCATAAGTATTTTGCTATAAACAGCTGGAGAACAATTGAACATTTATATTTGTTGAAAGAACAAATTTTTCTAGGGATCACAAAAAGATTAATGTTAACCTAGTTGTCACATACAATTACTATAATAATATAGGTTTAATTGTAACTATCCAGCATATTATTTAAAATAAGCAACCACAGGCTTAACACTGTTAATTAATAAATACATGCTGAATAATTACATTTAACTTTACTTATATGTAAATAATAGAGTGCCAACAATTAGCTGTCAATGATAACAACAGACCTAAAAGCTTCCAGCGATAAATTTGAAAAACATCTGAGTGTCACCAATGATGCCATGACAGCCATAGACTTATTGGCTGAGCATACTGATTTTTCCAGACGGAAAATCAAACAAATTATGCAACAAGGTGCTGTCTGGCTTACTCAGGGTAAATCAACCCGGCGAATCCGTCGCGCCAGCAAGAAGCTCAGCAGCGGACAAACACTGCATCTCTATTATGATGCCCACATCCTGGCTCAATCAGATTTTGAAGCGCGTTTGATTGCAGATGAAAGCGATTACAGCGTCTGGTTTAAACCCTCGGGAATGCTCTCTCAGGGCAGCAAGTTTGGCGATCATGGTGCCATCTATCGCTGGGCTGAAACTCATTTACAGCCTCAGCGTAATGCCTTTTTAGTCCATCGACTGGATAGAGCCACCAGCGGTTTAATTCTCATTGCCCATAGCAAAAAGGCTGCAGCTGTTTTATCCAGGATGTTTAGTGAACGCACAATTAATAAATACTACAAAGCGCTGGTGCATGGAATACCTCATGCGCCTCAAACCATCAATGAACCACTTGAAACTAAAAGAGCAATCACTAAAATACTCTCTGTAGACAAAAGCATTGGCAATAACAAAAGTTTACTTGATATCCAGATTCTTACAGGCAGAAAACATCAGATTCGACAACATTTATCCAGCATCGGGCATCCTATTGTTGGTGACAGACTATATGGCGATGGAAAAAATGATAATATTAATCTATGTCTGACGGCCTATAAAATGACCTTTATTTCACCCTTTGATCAGCTAAAAAAACACTATGAACTTGACAGTGAATTCTATCCGGATTTGAATGTATAATAATAGTCACAAACAATATAACAGAGCATATATAACAGAACATGTATAACAGAGTGCAAAGAATGAAAACAGTAAATAAAAGACTCACACCTGCAGGAAAAATGGATGTTTTATCCAAGTGGGAAGTTAATATCCTACTCAATGCCAGCAAAGAAAAATTTGCCCATGAATTCAGAGCCTGTTCTTTAGCCGTCTTAAACACCGGCAGTACGGAAGATAGTGCTAAGGCTGTTCTGGAACAATACCCTGACTTTAAAATTGAAGTGATCCAACAGGAAAGAGGCATTAAATTAGAAGTGAGTAATGCACCTGAACAAGCCTTTGTTGATGGTGAAATGATAATCGGCATAAAAGAACACCTGTTCTCAGTCTTACGTGACATTGTTTTTGTCGGCAGTGAAATTGAAACTAATCCGCGCTTTGATTTAAGTAAGACCGAAGATATTACCAATGCCATTTTTCATATCTTACGTAATGCTAAAGTGTTACAAGCAGATGTGCTGCCTGATATTGTTGTCTGCTGGGGCGGTCATTCTATTAACCGTATAGAATATGAATACACCAAAGAAGTGGGCTATCA
>JAPVVU010000155.1 GCA_028571885.1 Gammaproteobacteria bacterium
ACCTAAATCCCATCAAGCAGACAAAGATCAATTAATATTATTCAAAGTTGTGATATATTATCTTTACGAACAGGAGTATAACTCTGCGATGTGTATGGCTTGACACCAGCATCGGTTTTGATGGTTCAGGGGAGTCAGATACTTTATTTAAATTGTTGTCCCGTATATGCTCAAATTAATAGTCGAAAGAGCAATTAAATATTCACACCAGATTAGGAGTTAACCATGAGTGAAAACCTGGCCTTTGAAGAGATGCTTGACATAAGAGATCTGGATTGTCCTATGCCTATTATGCGCACCAAAGCCATGCTTGCACGGATGGCTTCTGGGGATCATCTGAAAATAACCGCAAATAACAGGGAATTTATCAGTGAAATCCATACCATATCAAGGCAGATGGGGCATACCATTCTGGAGGAAGATACCGAAGGGAAAATACTCTCTTTTGTCGTTCAGAAAAAATAACAGCAACACAGTTAAACCTAAAAATAGTTGAGGGTTTACCGGTTGAATTATCATAAATTTACTTATAAATTGTAGGATAAACTAATATTTGATTAGATGCCTGTCCTGTTGTATGTATGATAGTCCTGTTTTATGTATGATGTGATAGTATGTTTAGTAAAAGGAGATTATGGTGAGAGTATCTACATTATTAATATTGCTATATATCTCAATTAGTTCAAACAGCGTGTATGCGGATGAAAGTAGTGATGAGTCATACCAGGAAAACAAGGCCAGGGTAGACATACAACATAATTCATCGCAAATAACAAAACCACTCAATCTAACAGTTGATCCAGGCATTATTAAAGAAACAAAAGAACAACAAAATGCTGTAATCAAAAAGAGTGATCAATTCTTACCTGACATATTTAAGGAAAAACCAGAACACAAAATATCAATAGATGGTGGTATGTTAATCAACGATAAGAGCAATAAATCTGAAATTATCGATGGGGCAGGAATGTCTATCAAGGTAAAAACAGAACAATAGATTTCTTCCTGGTTTTTGGTAAAACGAGTTTGATTGTCAGTCATTTTTGCTCCAGAAATAAAAGTAACCCGTCATACTTTTTTTGACTTTATTTTTTTTCATTTTTAATTCAGGCCCTTCCCATTCTGTACGGTTTAATTTTTCTTCAATATAATCTCGAAATTGATATAGTTCTTATACCAGTTCTTCTTGCCTGAATGTCTTAGCAATCGGTGAGCAAACCACGATAGAAATAATCCCACGCATTTGATTTGAACTCATCAGTTCCAGGCGTTCAAAGCATACCCGTCATATGAAATGATTTGTAACAATTTGAATAAATCAAGAAATAATAGCGAAACTAAACCAAGTTATCATAATCATAAGAACTAAAAATATTTAAATACTATAGATGAAATTACTCTGTATTTAAGTTTAGCTATCATTCCCAGGTGCTTTTTAGGTGACGTCATATACTCCTTCTGTGAAGTCACCATTTTTTAATTTTAAACTATGGAAATAAGAGTGGTTATGATGATGGCAATAGTTTCATAGTTTTATAGCTCATTAATGACAATTGTCCCTTGCCATGATGACTATTTTCAGGAAAAACCGATGTTATCTTTACGTACATTCTATTTGTTTTTATTGCTATTTCTAATTATAACCAGCACTGCTTGCACGCATATTGGTATTAATGAATCAAATTCCCTATTCATTAACCGTTACACAGAATATATGCTGGGAAATATACCCGAACAGTATGCTGATATAAAAAATCCATTACCTGTTTCTAAAGAAAATATCTCTGAGGGCAAAAATCTTTATCAAACACAGTGTATGATGTGCCATGGTGTATTGGGTGAAGGAAATGGTCCAATAGGTGAATTATTAGTTCCTCAGCCTGCTAATCTTACATTAACCCGCAGATTGCCGATAGCCACCGATGCTTTCCTGTTTTGGACCTTGTCGGAAGGCGGTCAATTATTTAACACTGCCATGCCGGCATTTGGAGAACGACTCTCTGATAAAGAAATATGGCAACTCAGCCTTTACATAAACTCTGGTTTTACCATTTGAACAAGGTTATTAAAATGATTATTAATAAACGGCCCGTATGGGTCTGGATCACCGCTATCATCACAGTTATTTTTGGCATCATGACAATTAAATCTGGCGGCAGTGTGATCTTTATTGATGGAGAAGCCAGACAGGCGGCAGGTAATTATGTAGATTTTGTACTCTGGTTTAACTTTACTGCGGGTTTTTTCTATGTTGCTACAGGAATTGGTATTTGGCTGCAAAAGACTTGGTCCCTGACAGCAGCAATCATATTAGCTATCCTGACTCTCATGGTCTTTGGTGCATTTGGTCTCTATATCTATTTCGGTGGTGAGTATGAACAGCGTACTATTGCAGCTATGAGTTTACGTTCTACAGTTTGGATTGTCATTGCGATAAAGGCTTACCATATCATGTATCACGCAGGTCAGATTAATAAAAACACTTAATGATAAGGCTAAAATTAATTTAAATTGAAAAAAAGAACATTATATCTTTAAAAAAAATGGATGTTCAGTTTAGGAATAAAATAAACAGTCAGAATATTAAATAAATCAATTTTTGGATTATATCATTTCTTATTCAGAATAATAGCTACATGAAACAAATTGAAATAATTTAAAGATATGAGGACATAATAGTGAAATAAAATCAGCTTATCATGGTTACAATTATTGATGGCAATAAAATATTATTCAAAATAGTAACAACATAAAGGTAACGATGATGAAAAGAATCTTATTGGAAATTATTATGGTGACAGCCTTCATCATTGTATCAGGAATTGTACTGGCAGATGATTTTTTATCAAAATCAGATAATGAATTATTGGGTATGAAAGAGCAGATACAAAAAATGGATACTGAGACAAGAATGTATACTTACCGTATAGAGCTTAAAAATAAAATGAGAAATATTGATGGTGTTAATCAAATTCATCGTGAGCACAACCATAATCAATTTGTGAATGATAATCAGTATTTTTATGCTAAAGGTATTATTGAACGATATGGAAATATAAGGTTATAAAAGGACTAATATGTTCAAGTCAGAATCGACAGCAGCATAGAGAATAATAAATATGAAAGTCGGTTATGTTTTTACAAGAACCTTGTCTGCAGTTTTTTTAATTATAGCAACCAATTGCAAGTTGCTTGCTGGAGTAATACCAGACTCTAATACCACTGAGCCTCTGGCTTTGCGCAAAATCATGTCCGATTTGGGTAAGAATATGCAGACCATCACTGATGGCATTTCTCGTGAAGACTGGAAACTTGTTAAAAAAGCCGCATCACAGATAGCAGACCACCCACAACCACCATTTGTTGAGAGTATTCAAATCCTGAGCTTCGTTGGTAGTAATGTCAGTCTATTTAAAGATCATGATAACAAAACCCATAATGCAGCCATTGCATTGGGTAAAGCCGCTACAGAAAAAGATGGCTACAAGGTAATTACAGCGTTCTCCATTTTACAAAATACCTGTCTTACATGTCATCAAAATTTCCGTAAATCATTTCAGGAACACTTCTATAATTAGTCATTTGAACTTGTAATAGGGATGATAGCTGGCGGACAGATTAAAGTCCCCTAAAATGGCCTGTACATCTGGATATTAATCTGCCTATTGAAATCTGTTCTCTGCAAGAAGATAATTAGTCGTAGACATATTTTGTGTAATAATTCTCAGTTAGGCGAAGTGCTTAACATACACAAAGATAATTTTAAGGTTCAGATATGACAAAGTATCAATTTTTTGCAATTCGACATTGGTTTATAAGTCTGTCGTCATGGGTTTTTTTACTTTTTTTTCCATTGTTCTGTCTCGCACAGGCAGTACCAACGGATGCAGCGCCAGATAATGAAACAGCAATAGATACAGCAAGCGTGGCAAGTACTCTGGATATTTTGGCTTCTTTTGCCAATGTAAGAAATGGATTACTGAAAGATATTAAAATCATCAAGAAGCGGATTGATGCAGAAAAATCCGAGACTGAGAAGAATAATCTGAAACAGGAGCTTGTGAAGCTGCAATTAAATCTGAAGACAACCACACGAAATATGGACAATGTCATCACTAGTATTGATATCTCCTATCTGGAAAAAAATAAAGACAAGGAGTTTAGTTTTCAAAAGGAATTCTTTGCCTTGCTCAAGCCGGCACTTGAAGAAATGAAGGAGATGACATCCCATGTGCGCAAAAAATCAGACTTAAGAGAGAAAATTGAATATTATGAAGAGCGCCTGCCATTAATTGAAGAGGCACTGAGCAATATTGCCCGATTACTGAAATATAGTAAAAATAAGTCACTCAGTAAAGAACTGCAAAAGACAGCAAAGATATGGCACAAAAAGCAGGCTTTCATGCAGAGTGAACTACAGGCTGCACAGTTTCAGCTTGAAGAGCTTATCGCAGAGGAAACATCTATCACTGATGCCTCACAAATTTATATCAAATCCTTCTTTAAAAAACGGGGACTCTATCTGACCCAGGCACTGCTGGCAATCATTTTAATCTTATTGATTTCACAGATGACGTTCAAAGCCATGCAGCGTTATCTTCCAGGATTTAAAAAAAAGAAACGCAGTTTCCGTATTCGTCTGATTGAGCTAGCTTATCGTTTATTGACTATCATAATGCTTATTTTAGCACCTATGATTGTCTTCTATATTGCAGAGGATTGGGTACTTTTCAGCTTAGGTATTTTGCTTATTATCGGTATTGCCCTGACATTGAGACACACACTGCCCCTTTACTGGCATCAGGGGCAATTATTCCTCAATATTGGTTCGGTGAGAGAGGGCGAGCGTATTTTTAATAATGGTTTGCCCTGGGAAGTACAGCGCATAAATTTTTATTGCACGCTATTCAATCCGGTTGCCGAAATCAGTCAGCGCTTACCTCTCACTGGCCTGGTTGGTCTGACATCAAGACCCTCCAGGACGAATGAACCCTGGTTTCCCTGTAAACGGAATGATTGGGTATTGCTCAATGATGGCGTACGTGGCAAGGTGATCGGTATTTCCATGGAGATGGTTCAGTTGGTTGAGCGAGGCGGCGCTACAGTGACTTACCTGACCAGCGACTTTCTGGACCATTCACCGCGAAATCTTAGTACTAATTTTCGTCTTAAGGAGAGTTTGGGGATTAGTTATTCATTACAAAAGAAAAGTACAAAGGAGATCCCGGAAACACTTCATCGTTACATTCAACAGCGTGCTGAGCAGGAAGGTTATGGTGAACAGTTGCTCAGTTTGAGGGTAGAGTTTGCTCAGGCTGGCGACTCATCGTTAGATCTGGTCGTGATTGCCGACTTCAAAGGTGAACTGGGGGATTTATATAATCGTCTGCGCCGCGCCATACAGCGCTGGTGTGTTGATGCCTGTTCAGAATATGGCTGGGAGATCCCTTTCCCACAAATGACACTGCACGGAGAACTGGCTAAAGTGGAATATTCTGGTAGTAAATAATAAAGGACATATTGAACCTCCCCCAGTTTATTAAATAAATCCAATAGTGATGGCTGCCAACCACAAAATAGCAGTGATCAATGTAACTGTTACATGCGTTTCATTCATTGTATTTTCCTTTAGATTTAATCAATAAGTCTATCAGAGAAATATTGCAGGAATATTACAGTAACAATTGATGGCTAGTGACATTGCTTTTGGCGAGCGATGAAAAATCCATAGCTCATCTATAATAATAAAGGGTAGGGGATAGAAACTTATCTCTTAGACCAGCTTATTCAGTGCGTTGTTTCAGCTTTTAGTCACTTTAATGATGCATTCTTTAGCGCCTTCATACATACATTGAGTTTCTTCGATGGTAAGTTTTTCATTAAAACGTTCTCCCAGCCCCCGAACGATACCTCTGACCACATGGCATAGTTTACGATGAGAGTGATAGTGGATGATCAATACATCATCAGACTCTCTCTGAGCAGAAAGATGTGGTGGTTTGCGTTCTGGGTTGTGCCGGTGAATTGCATCGTGAATGTTTGCGCCAGCATGAATTATCATATCAAATGAATTATCAAGACCATCTTTCAGATACATGGGATAGAAGCTCATTAGCCTGGGTCCTACGTAGGAACCAAAATCCTCCAGCACTACGGGCAGAGGCAGACCCAGGGCGTCTGCTGCTGTTTGAGCTAAACCAACGATTTCTTCATCTGAGTAATCCACGACTGGAAAATATATTTTATGTTCCTGGCCCGTAGTGGCCTTGACTAATGTGCGCCATGTTTCATTCCCACCATGCCTTTCTTCGACGTATTCCTTCAGAAATGTAAAAATAATTCCGTACATTTTGGGCCCCATTGATGATTTTATTATACTGTTTATTAAACAATAGCCCCACCATTGAAAGAGCGCAAGTATCCCGAACAATTATTGATTGTTTTTTTTATTTTTGATAGGTGGTTCAAAATAGCTAAGCCGGAAGGAATGTCTCATCGCATATTGAGCTGTCAATCCTTTTAGGAATACGAAATTTCATATAAACTAAACGAAATTATGGATGAATAAGTAAATAAGCAAGCAAGTAAGTAAGTAAGGTGTTCTAAGTAAGGTGAATACATAAATGAATGATATAAAAAAGATCCTGAAGGGGATAGGTTCATTACTTTTTGTAATAGTAATGGCATTGATTGTTACTCAAAAAATAAATTCTATTAATGAGTTAACTATTCTGGGTTGGAGCGTTGTAGGAATTAGTTTTTTTGTCGTCGTTTTGTGCGCTATAAAATTAGAAAAACTTGTTAAGCCTTATCTAAAACTCAAAGAGGGCACATTAGAATGGCTGAGCATAATTGTTTGTTTTTCTTTTTTTGGATTGGCAGTCTATCTTCTAAGTACAGATAGTATAAAAAGTGCTCTTTTTTCTGAAATCCCTCAGTCCCCCATCTACCAAAAGTAGGTGAGGCGAAGAAGGGGGGAAGTTACAAAATGAATAAACGGATAGACACTAATTAGAGACGTAATGCCGTGACAGCCATTTTTTTAGTTCCGATTCCGGCAGTGGATGAGATATGTAATATCCCTGCACTGTATCACAACCTAATGTTTTCAGATGCTGTAATGTTGCTTCATCTTCCACGCCTTCTGCAACCACATGAAGATTCATGTTATGGGACAGG
>JAPVVU010000156.1 GCA_028571885.1 Gammaproteobacteria bacterium
ATATCTTGTGATAAAACCCCAAGTCCGGAAGAGCAAATTGAAAACACACTCGAATTACTTAACTTACCTGCTAATCAATGGGTTAAGTATCATCATGATGATTGGTGGAAAAAAGGCCATGCGGGATTAACGTACGATAGCAAAAGAGGCAGTCTGCTAATTTTTGGCTCAGACACACACGGGGAAGATTGGGACAATACTGTTCATGAATTTTCACCCAAACAACGCAAATGGATACATCATGGCTCAGATGCACCACAAAAAAGCTATAGAGTAGATGCTGCCGGCAACCCAATTTCTGGTATTGAGCAAATCAAACCATGGGCAATGCATACTTTTGACGGCATAGAATACGACCCAGATACTGACTCGATCCTTGTTGTCGCAGAACCACAACATAATCCAATTGCTAAAAAAATCTCCCAAAGCAAGACCAATCCCATTTGGCGATATAAGTTAGCAACAAAAGAATGGCAGGCGATTAAAGTTGATGCAAAACAAAAAGTCAATTTTTTTGGCGCAGCATCAGCTTTCGATAGCGCTCGCAATACCTTAATGTTCTGCAGTCATGGCCTATGGTCACTTTCATCTGATGATTATAAGGTTCGCAAGGTATCTAATAGCCCCCAATGCCTGCACCGAACCATGGCATACGATAGTTGGAATAATGATCTTTATTTATTCGGTGCTTACAAACTAAGTAATCAAGTGTGGAAGTTACAACGAGATAAATTGACGGACGAACCAGTAAAATGGTTAAAAATAAGCCCAACAGGAGACAACTGCCCCCCTTTTACCAGCACACCTGTAGCATTTGATCAAAGTAATGGAGTATTTATTCTGGTCGTTGATAATCCTGGTAAAGGAGCTGATGGTGCATCAACATATGCCTATCACCCCGCTAAAAATAAATATTTCAAATTAAATAATGGCAGTTTGCCAAAAGTAGGGATGAACTTTATGTTGATATGGGATCAAATCCACAAAGTATTTTTTCTGGTCACCGGGAACTGGAAAAACGGAGTTACAGTTTGGGCTATGCGAGTTGATTTCAACCTGATTGAATCTTAGAAAGAATAAACGGAATACTAGACAGCCTTTTTTTGCAATTCTAATTTTAGGCATTGTAAATAAAAAGGGTCAATATTATTAGATGGCTGTCGTCCAATTACGTCCATATATGTCCAATTCTCTCAATTATTTAGCCATCAATTATTTAGCCATCATTGCCCAAAGCCATTTGTCTCCCCAATATACCGCCTGAAACAAATTGAAACAATTACACCCTGTAAGGAAATTATTACGAAACAGTATGTGTTTAAACTACCCTGTATAGAGCGTGTGGCATCCAGGAGATCGACACAGTAGTAGCTCATCCCATAAAACACCGTAGATGATTCCCAATTTTCTACTCGCAGGAGAGCAAATAATGCAAGTTTATAATGAACACAAAGCTGGAACAAATAGCGCGGCCTTTCCAGGTAAAATTAGTGCCGCAGTTCTGCTTCCGTTGTTATGTGCGTTAACGATCAGCACCGGATCTGTCCAGGCACAACCGGAAGGTTCAGGTCCCTTACATGAACAGTATGCCGGAAAATATGGCCATTTTGGCTACAGAAACCCCAATGATGTCAACAGGGACGGCTATGTCAGTGACAATATTTACGGTGTTGAGAACCTGGCCTACTATGGTGACTGGGATTCCAACCGTATCTTGATTTTTGATGTTGATAATATGAGGCTGCTGACAATCGTTGAGAATACCGGTGCGGGTCCATATGGAATCGATCAACAAAGCCCGAAAAAAGCCTATGCGCTGACCCGTAAGACCCAATCACTGACTATCGTGAACAACAAAACTTTCGAGAATGACGGCCTCATTCCGCTGGACCATAAACCCAGATCGACCAATTACAATCCCGTTACTGATTTAACACTGGTTTCCGGTGGCGACAAAGCGATGACCAGTATTATCAAGGTTGGAAAGGACAAAGTTGTCAAAACCATTGGCGATAACCTGGAAACACATCCGCATGATTATGGTGGTTCTCTGTCTACCGGTCATCCTGTATGGGTAAACGACAAGAAGTTTTTCATGCTTGACCGTGCAGCAAGGACGATTCAATTGTGGAATCGTCGTGGCGAGCTGTTGTCTACGCTCCATACTGCAACTTCGGTGCATCATATCTTCCAGCCACCGGCAGCCACAATGGCAACGGGTGAAGAAAGCATCTATTATGCTGTGGAAGAAGGTAATCAGAGTGAGCGGATATCGCCGGCAATTCTGCGTTTTAAACTGCGCGGCAACACCCTGGTCGAAACCGCTCGTGTCGAGCTGAATTCCATTGATCCCTCTGCGTATGATGCCGGCGTAATGGGTGCTCATCACGCAGATTTCCATCCTGATGGCAAATACATTTATGTCGGCTCAACTGAAGGCCATCTGTTTGTAATCAACAGGAAGGGGATGAAAGTTGAAAAGGTTGTTGAAGTCGGCAAGGGCGCAGGACACACCACTTTCCTGTCAATGCGTAACCAGGCCATCATTACCAATCACAATGATACTTTTGTCTCGGTTATTGATACGCTGAACCACAAGTGGCTACGAAATGTTGAAGTGGCTGATGATGCCTCCCCCGATTATAAGTCTCAAGCACATACCTCGGGGGTTAGTCTGGATATGCAATACTTCTACAGTGCCGCAAGTCATGACGGTGTTTTTTATCGTATCAACCTGGATACCTGGAATGTGTTCAAAACACCCGCTACCGGTGCGAATCTGCTGATGGGTAGTTTTATCTGGAATGGTGATGGGACAAATATGTAGGACGAGCTGCAGCCGCACGGTTGTTGTTAGCTGGATAGTGGTTAGCTGAACAAAAGCTGCGGGCAGAAAAAATTAAACCCGTTAATTGTAATCTGGCTGCTTTCCTGGTGTTATCAAATTTGCTTCGACCAAAGCAAATTTGATAACACCATGAAAGTCGATCAATTTTCAGTTTTTCAGTGAGTTACCTATAAAATTCGTGAGGATAACTCAGCTTTCAACGCCTTACCTGTGAGTTAATTTTCTTTTACTTCATAACCATCTGATAGCGTTTTCATAAATGCAACGATAGCATCTTCTTCTGCTTCAGTCAGTTTTAGATCACCCAGTTCACTGGTATTTATATTGACAGATACTTCGGGGGCAGGCCAGCAATTTTCTTTCTCACCAGTACTTCCATTTTTGCATCGTTCCAGTGAGTCTCTGGTATTATAGAAATGAACAATCTCTTTGAGACTCTTGAAATATCCGTTGTGACCAAAGGCCTTAGTAAATTCTGGATCTGGACGTTTATCGACGTTACGCAGTGTCGGAACCTTGTGTTTACCAAGATTTTCCTCGGCTAAATGCTTCCATTCTGGACGTGAAGCCAGAAAAGTCCCCAGGCCATAGTCAATCCATTGCATACCTTCTGAATTAAATTGATGCTGGGTATAAAATGGATTCTCGGGATTGCGCGGAAATCCCAGGTTATCGAAGGTAAAGTCAGTAAATAATGGCGGCACATCTGAATCACTTGAAGTGCTGGGGTGACAAGCAGCACACATCCCCTTATTATTAAAAAGCTCTAATCCCTGAAGCTCCTGTGCCGTGAGTTTAACTTTGCCTGACAGATAATAGTCATATTTAGAAGTAAAGCTATTGAGTTTATTAGATGATTCAAAGTCTGCAATAGTAAGAGCTATTTCATCATAGGCTTTATTTATTTGTGCTTGAATATCAGCATCAACCGTAAAGACTTCGATATCGTTTGTGCAAAATGCTTCAATAGTCTCAGGCCACGAAATGTTACAACTGTCCGGCCAATGTTGTTTGAATTGTTCTGCATAAACACCCGTACAGACACGATGCACAATACAGGCACTATTTGGTAAAGCATGTTCAAGCGGATTCAGAAAGGGCCCCTGTGCCTGATCAGCTACAGGCGTACCCAGTTTTTCACCGGTGGCTCTACCATCCCAGAAGTTACCACCGACAACCAGATTATCTGCCTGTGGAATAACATGTAAAACCGGGTTAAAACTGGCATATGCCGCTGTGGGCGGCTTGCGATTACTGAAACGATTTTTAACAGATCCTTCATAGGACGCGCCAGCTGCATTGAAATGTGTCGTGGGACCAGTCCAGCCGGTAGAGGGATCATGGCAGGAGGCGCAGGATTGATTGCGATTTTGTGACAGGGTGGTGTCAAAGAAAATCATTTCTCCGAGTTCTACTTTTGTTGTATTTATATCTGGGCTCATAATAGTAGAGCAACTTAGAATTAAAAAACAAATTAGAGTGAGCAAAGCAAATAATTTCATAGGTATAATCCTGGAGAATTGCAGATAAATCGAGTCAACAAAATTCTAAAACTTTAGTATTAATTATACTATCTAAGCATACTGATATTACAAAATCTACTATTAAATAACAACAGCATAAGGCACTTATAAATAAGAATAATAGCCATAAAATAGAAACAATAAAACCGAGGTTATGCTACAAAAAAAGAGCATATAAGATACAATGCAGAGCAGCCCGCAAGAAGAAAAATAAGCATTAAGAGCGGTTTTATGAATCCAGTGTGTCAAATATTATGAATTTTATAAAAAGATATCTTACCAGGAGGATACTGCAAAAACATGCTATTGCCTTTAATGAATGGCATGAAGTTACCCGCAGGATACCGGTATTGCAATCTTTGTCGACCACAGAAAAAGTTCGCTTACGCCAACTGAGTACCTTATTTTTATATAAAAAAACTTTTTTTGGTGCAAAAAATCTGGCAATCACAAATGCTATGCAGATCACTATTGCTTCTCAGGCGTGTTTACAAATCCTTAATCTTAACATTGATTCCTTCAATGGCTGGATAGAGATAGTAATCTATCCGGGTGCTTTCAGGGTAAAGCGCAATATTACCAGTGCTGATGGTCTGGTGCATCACCAAAATCAGAGCCTCAGTGGTGAAGCATGGGACCGTGGACCGGTGATATTATCATGGGATGATGTGGCAAGTGAAAGTTATAGTTTGCAGCCTGGACATAACGTAGTCATTCATGAATTTGCCCACAAACTGGATATGCTTAATGGTCGGGCCAACGGCATGCCGCCACTGCACCCCAATATGACTATAGAAACATGGAGCCGGACATTGAGTCAGGCTTATGATTTATTGAATCATAAGATTGATAATTTTCAACATAGCACTATCAATTCCTATGCAAGTACTAATCCCGGCGAGTTTTTTGCTGTGATCAGCGAATATTTTTTCACCGCACCAGATACCCTGTTTCAATATTGCCCGGAGGTATACGAGCAGCTGAAACAATATTATCGACAGGATACTTTGCAGCGTTCAAACAGATCATTATTCTAGGTTAAGAGAGTCATCAATGTGATTTACCTGCAGACCTCAGGAATACCCACAGATAAATGATGACATTGATAAGAATAAGCAGTATGCCCAGTATGAGCTGAATATCTTCATTTAGTGCAGGGGGATAGATAACGGGTAATATATAGTGCTGGATAAAACCACCTGTGTAGCCCTGCTGGCCGCTCATCCGCCGTAGAGCCTGTTCCAGAGGTGTCAGAGGACATATCCATCCCTGAAACTCCAGCAACACTCCCCAGAGAACCGCCGGAAGATGCACGAAGATCAACCAGCGCCACTTTAACAGCATAAAGCCGCCCAGCATCACAAAGCCGATAAACCCCAGATGGACAATTATCAGGAGATCTGCCGCCAGTGCGAAGAACATCTTAAACAGGCACCGGGCAGGGGAAAAAAAACGGGCACTTCATCAGTCAAGCAAGCCTGGTCTGATCATCCAGTTAATCACCCATTGCTCATCTTTAAGGCGTTCCAGACAGACAACACTACCGGGCTGAAAGGCTACCATCAAGAGCTCTTCTTCACCATTGATTAAATGTGAAACCAGTCTGGCTAAAAAGGGAAGGTGACCCACAATAAGAGTATCATCTTCCCAGCTACCACTTTGCCAGGCAAATGTTTCAGGGGAATCATTGGGATTGATAATACCTGTCGTTTCCAGTTCTATATCGCTGTCAAACTGTTTTGCAAGATGTTCCGCCGTTTGTCTGGCACGCAATTTTCCACTATGGATGATTTGCGTAACCTGAACGCCTGCCTGCTTGAGAAACAGGGCAATACGTTCAACATCAGCAACACCCTTATCGGTCAACGGACGATTGGGATCCTGTTCTTTAGAGTGGGCTTCACCATGCTGAGCCAGATAGAGTTTCATAATTTAATTTCCCCCCAAATTCCTATTTTAGCAATGCATTACTTATATCCGCATAATCTACTGTGCAATACGCACTGTGCCGTTAATGGTCAGGATCCGTACCCGATCACCCACATAAAATGGGACACTCGATGAAACCTCCTGTACCACAGAAATAAGCTCACTATTATCCTTGCGAACAGTGATTTCCACTCCCTGACGCCTGGTCACTGACTCTTCAACGGCCGCTCCCGCAACACCGCCTGCAACTGCACCCAGAACCGTTGCTATGGTTCTACCCTTGCCGCTGCCTATCGTGCTGGCCGCAACACCGCCGACGGCTGCGCCTGTCGCGGAACCAATGGGTGTTTTTGTACCTTCTATTTTGACCGGCCTGAGATATTCAACAATACCGTATTCAACTCGCTGCATTTTACGCGCTTCACTACGAGAATAGGAATCTCCAGTCAATGAGGATTGGCAGCCAGCAAGAGAAATTAATAGCAGAACAGATAAAGTAGATAACAAAATGTTTTTCATAATGATTAACTCCGATTAAAACTGAGCCGAGAAGAACAGAACATTAGCTTACTCCTAATGTCTCATTTCAGCATAAGAAAATCAAAAAAACTTGGGGTCATAGATCAATTTCTGGTAAAGAAGACAGGATTAAGGACAACGGAATACTTAATAGCTGTTCCACCAAAAGTAGGCCCCATGAGGGGAAATAGTGAGCATTCATTATTTAATGCTACGCATCAGAACCCGGCATTTATTATTGTGCCCGGACTGCGTCAAATCGCCCAATAATAAACGCCAGGTTCTAATGCTCATTGTTCACTGTTCACTGTTTAGGAACGGTTATTTAGACA
>JAPVVU010000157.1 GCA_028571885.1 Gammaproteobacteria bacterium
AATTAATCAATCTGATCACTGCTCAGCGTAATTTCCAGGCCAATGCTAAAACCATTACTACTGCTGATACCATTACTCAGACGGTGATTCAGTTGTAGAGTTATTAAGTATATAAGTTGTTAAGTTTATAAGTTGGTCAGTTTTATTAGGCAGAGCCATTCTCCCCTACAGACAACATATTATGTCTGTAGGGGAGAATGGCTCTGTCTTTTTTTATGCCTGTCAAAAAGTCTTTGTTCAACTAAAGTATTGGCCTGAATCATGCATTATAAATAATAGATGAAATTAAAGTGTCAAAAAACGGATATACAGGCTGTAAAGCCATTAGCCAAACTGAAAAAGGTAATATGAACAATGGATAATTTTATATTTGTTGCCATGTCAGGGGCAAAAGAAAATATGCTGAATCAACAATTGCATATGAACAATCTTGCCAATGCCAGTACAACAGGTTTTCAGGCTGATTTTGCTGCGGCTCGCAGTCAACCTGTCTTTGGTCCGGGTCTGCCGACACGGGTTTATTCAATGACTGAGAATCCGGGGACTGATTTTAAATCAGGCAGTATGATTTCAACAGGTAATTCTCTGGATGTGGCGATTAATGGAGAGGGCTTTTTTACTGTGTTGGATAAAAACGGCGCCGAGGCCTATACCCGAGCAGGCAACTTTCAATTAACAGAAACGGGTATGCTGACAACGGGAACAGGTTTACCAGTATTGGGTGATGGTGGTCCTGTGGTAATTCCTCCCTCTCAAAAAATTGATATTATGGCTGATGGATCAATTTCTATTGTGCCTCTTGGTGTGGAAAATAATGCCACTGCAGTGGTTGGCCGTCTTAAAATGGTGAAACCTGACTTAAATAACATGACGAAAAATGAGTCAGGTCTGCTGGTTCAGAAAAACGGTGAGCCTGCTGAAGCCGATGGCACAGTACAGCTGGTCTCAGGTATGCTGGAAAGTTCAAATGTGAATGCCATATCAGAAATGGTGAGTATGATCAGTCTGGCCAGACAGTATGAAATGCAAGTTAAATTAATGAAAAAAGCAGAAGAGATGGATCAATCCAGTACACAATTAATAAGACTTAGCTAATTAGCCTACACTAGCCTACCTCCATAGGACGTGGGAACAATAAGGAGAACAAAATGAATCCAGCACTTTGGGTTGCAAAAACAGGTTTAGACGCACAACAGGTTCGCTTGCAGGTTGTCTCTAATAACCTGGCCAATGCCAACACCACGGGCTTTAAAAAAGACCGCGCTGTTTTTCAAGACCTGATTTATCAAAATATAAGACAACCGGGTGCTCAGGCCACACAGGATACCGTTTTGCCTTCAGGCTTAATGTTGGGTACGGGTGTTCGTGTTGCAGCAACACAAAAAATGCATATGCAGGGCAATATTATCCAGACGCAAAATTCACTGGACATGGCCATTCAGGGCGATGGCTATTTCCAGATACTCAGACCCAATGGCGATATCGGTTATACCCGCGATGGTTCATTTCAGATTGATGAGCAGGGCAGAATTGTGACTTCTGATGGTATGCTTCTGGATCCGGCAATTACTCTGCCGGAGCAGGCTTTGTCAGTGACGATTGGTATTGATGGTACGGTTAACGCTTTAGAACCTGGAAATACTGAACCGACCAATGTGGGTACTATTGAAACAGCTACATTTATTAATCCACCAGGCTTAATGCCCATAGGAGACAATCAATTTTTAGAAACTGTTTCCAGCGGCTCACCCACAACAGGGACCCCGGCTGAAGAAAATCGTGGCAGTATATTGTCGGGTTCACTGGAAAGTTCAAATGTAAATACGGTTGAAGAATTAGTGAATCTGATTGAGACACAAAGAACCTTTGAAATGAACTCTAAATCACTGTCGACAGCGGATCAAATGCTGCAATATATTACTCAAAATATATAATAATCGTTGTAAGTTGTAAGTTGTAAGTTGTAAGTTGTAAGTTGTAAGTTATAAGTCGTAGGTTGTGAGGTACAAAATGATTTTAAAAAAGCGTATTTTATTCATTAGTGTTATTTTAACATTATTATCGGGCTGTGCAGCACAGCGTCTTGAGCATGATCCTAAATTTGCTCCGACAAGACCGTATGCGGTTATCACTAAACCTCAAAATACAGGGTCAATTTATTTAACCAGTAATAATATTAATTTATTTGAAACCGTCAAGGCACATCGAATAGGGGATATTTTAACCGTTGTCTTTGATGAAAAGACAACCGGTAAAAAAGAGACTAAAACGGAAGATAAAAAAGGCATGACTATTGGTCTGTCTAATCCCACTGTTTTTGGTAAATCGGTCCAAACAGATGCAACCACAGGTAATGCAGTGGCAGATACTGGTTTTGGTTTAGCTGATGAATTACTTCAAGCTCTGAATGCCAGTATCTCTTCAAATAATGATTTTAAATCCAAAGGTAAAAGTGAACAAAAAAATAGCCTGACAGGTAATATTGGTGTGACTGTTGTTGAAGTCCTGCCAAATGGAAATTTGATTATTCAAGGTGAAAAACTGGTGACTATCAACCAGGGTGATGAATACATCCAGCTATCAGGTACTATTAGAACTCGGGATGTTGGCTTAGATAATAAAATATCTTCATCAAAAGTGGCCAATGCCCAAATTGTTTATAGTGGTGTTGGTCTGACCCATGATTCCAATTCTGCCGGCTGGGGCAGCCGTTTCTTCCTGAGCGATGTGTGGCCATTTTAAAGAAGTCATAAGTTATAAGTCTTAAGTTGTAAGTCTTAAGTCAGAAATGACTTATGACTTCTTTCCCTCTCTTGGCACTTTTATTGCATTATTCCATATTAAGAGCACTTTAAAACTAAAACGTGAATTTTTTGACTGTTTGTGATGACCGTTTTTGATGACATAGGATGGTGAGGTATGAGGCAATATATACTTGTTTCTTTTTTAATAATCGGATTAATTTCCAATACTGTTTTTGCTGAACGCATTAAAGATATTACCACGGTTGCAGGCATTAGAGGTAATCATCTGGTGGGCTATGGTCTGGTTGTTGGTCTGGATGGTTCGGGTGATACCGGTGCATCCTTTACAGAAGACAGTATGCGAAACATGCTCGAGCAACTGGGGATCACTTTACCGCCGGGTGCCAATCTACCTATAAAAAATGTTGCAGCAGTTTCTTTGAGTGCTGAATTACCGCCTTTTACTAAACCCGGTCAAAAAATTGACGTTAATGTCTCTTCTATCGGCAACTCAAAAAATTTACGCGGTGGTACTTTGTTAATGGCGCCACTTAAAGGTGCGGATGGACAGATTTATGCCGTGGCTCAGGGGAATCTTGTTGTTTTGGGTATTAGTGTCGGTGCTGATGATGGCTCATCGGTTACAGTTAATATTCCAACGGGTGGACGTATACCCAATGGTGCAACTGTTGAGCGTGAGGTACTGACCTCATTTATTGGCGGCACTTCGATTACTCTGAATCTGCATCGTCCTGACTTTACCACGGCCCATCGTCTGGCTGAAACCATTAACGATACAATGGGTTTGGGAACCGCTCATGCTGTGGATGCTTCTTCTGTCAGAGTCAGTGCGCCCAAAAAACTGTCACAAAAAGTTTCCTATCTCGCCATGTTAGAAAATCTGACACTCCTTCCAGGTACAGCGGCTGCCAAGATTGTTGTTAATGCCAAAACAGGTACTGTTGTGATTGGACAGCATGTGATTGTACAGCCTGCAGCGGTTTCTCATGGTAATCTTGCTGTGACAATCACCAATGATCCCTACGTTAGCCAGCCTGCGGCCTTTTCCAGGGGGGGGGACACTGTTGTTGTACCCCGATCAGATATTGATGTTCAGGTTACTAATAAGGGTGCTTTTGTGTTTAATTTCGGGGTGACGCTGGATGAAGTGGTCAGGGCTATTAATAATATCGGTGCCAGCCCGGGTGAGCTGGTGGCAATCCTTGAAGCATTGAAAGCGGCAGGTTCCTTAAATGCTGAGTTAATCATAATATAGGTGACTGGTTATGAGTTTAAATTCTTTGCAAAGTTTGCCTTCCTCTGAAATAAAGAGTGAAACTAAGACGGACATTTATACCGATCTGAATGGTCTGCAAAACCTGAAATCGTCAGCGAGAAAAGATGCTAAGAGTGCATTGCCTGAAGCTGCCCGGCAGTTTGAAGCGGTGATGATCAGCATGATGATTAAGAATTTGCGTAAAACAGGTATGGAGGATCCCATTTTTAAGAGTCAGGCTATGGATAGTTATCGTGATATGTACGATCAGCAATTAGGCATGGAGCTGTCAAAAGGGCAGGGTATTGGCTTTGCAAAATCAATTGTCGAACAAATGCAGTATCAGGCAGGCCAGCAATCCGGCAATCCTCCAGGCAATAAAACAGAAGATGCAGTAGCCAAAATAATGCCGCCAAGAAAACATTTTCCAGATCACTATTCTTCATTGTCAAATTCTTTGCCGGCAAGTGATTCATTGTCAGTAAATCAGATAGCACCAGGCCAGTTACCACAAAATAGTGTTGCAAATTTTAAATCACCTGAACAGTTTGTGGCAAAGTTATGGCCTCTGGCAGAGCAGACGGCTCAGAAACTAAGCGTATCACCTGACGTTATTTTATCTCAGGCGGCTCTGGAAACAGGCTGGGGTAAAGCGGTTATCTCGGATGGACAAAAAAGTAGTTTTAATCTGTTTAATATCAAAGCCGATCAGAGCTGGCAGGGAAAACGCATGGACAAAGTATCCATGGAGTACATTCATGGTAAACCAATCCAGCAAAAAAGTTCATTTCGGGCTTATGACTCTTTTGAACAGAGTTTTAGTGATTATGCAAACTTTATTCAGAGCAGTCCACGCTATAAAACTGTTCTTGAAACGACTAAAAAAGTGGAACAATCTTTGCATGATGAAAACTATATTAAAGGCATACACAAAGCAGGCTATGCCACTGATCCAGACTATTCAACTAAGGTTTTGCGGGTTCTAAAGAGTGTACCCATTCAAGCTCAGATAAAGCTGGCATCAAAATAGCGTAGCTCCAGATCTTAAAAGAATGGACGCTAATAGCAGTATATAAAAAATAATGAATAACGATTTTGGAGAAATATAATGGCTGGTAGTACTTTGGGTATTGGCACTTCAGGGCTGTTAACCGCTCAGCGGCAGCTTGCTACTACAAGCCATAATATTTCCAATGTGAATACCGAGGGCTTTTCTCGCCAGCGTGCTGAACAGGCTGCTCGTCCTCCTCAGTTTTCTGGTAATGGCTACATTGGTACAGGTGTGGATGTTCAGACGACAGTACGCCTGGCCAATGAATTTCTTGAAAAACAAGTGCGTGATTCTAATAGCACCTTTGGTCAATATGATGCTTTTTATGCTCTATCGACACAGATTGATAATATCCTGGCAAATCCTGATTCCGGCCTGACGCCAACTATGGAAAGCTTCTTTAGTGCCTTGCAGGAAGCAAATGATAACCCTGCTTCAACACCAGCAAGACAAGTCTTATTAACTGAAGCGAATACCATGACGGAACGTTTCAAGTTACTGGACGATCGATTTATTCAGTTAAATGATCAAGTGAATCAGCAATTAGTTGATTTGACGCAGGAAGTATCTGATGCTGCGCGGTCTGTAGCAGAACTTAATCTTGTTATTGTGCAAAGAATTGGTGCCGGTCAGGGTGATATGCCCAATGATCTGATGGATCAGCGTGAAGTACTGATTAAAGAGATTGCTGAAAATGTTGATGTGAGTGTTATTTATCAGGATGATGGTTCAGCTAACCTGTTTATTGGTTCAGGGCAGTCTCTGGTGATAGGTGGCAGAGCCGCTGTTATGTCAACAACTATCAATCAATTTAATGCTGAAGATCTTGATATTGTTCTGTCGCAAGGCACGGGGAGTATCAATATAACCAAAACAATCACTGGTGGTGAACTGCAAGGCGTGCTGGATTTCAAAGAGAGTGTACTTGAGACCAGTCGTCGTTCTTTGGGACGGGTTGCGATAGCATTAACGGAAGAAATGAATGCTCAGCATCAATTGGGTATGACACTTCAGGGAGCAAGCTCACCTTTTCCCTTAGGGCAAAACTTTTTTACAGATTTAAGTGGTCCTATCAATGGTTTACCGGGGCAAACATCACTCACTACAGCCAGTCTTGATATTACTGATAGTCGGGTATTGACAACAAGTAATTATGAACTGGGTAGAACTGCAACGACAGTTACATTAACACGACTTGATGATAATACTGTTTTCACTGGGACGGGGGCCACTCTGGCTGCTCAACTTGCTGATCTGAATGCACAGATTGACCCGCCTGGACCACCATATGCCGCAGGTACTACGCCTCAGGGATTTACTATTACCAGTGATATTGCTGTTGGTGAAGCTTTTTTGATGCGTCCAACTTTTGAAGCATCATCAAATATTAATGTGGAAGTTAATAATGTACTTGATATTGCCCTGGCCAGCCCTATAGTTTCAGGTGCTTTTACTAATCCTGATGGCAGTGCTGTGAATACAGGTAACGGGAAAGTTAGTTTACCGGTAAATACATCAATAGCGAATATTCCAATTACTGATATTGGCGGTGCTCTGGTGGAGGTTGTATTAACCTATGATGATGCGGCAAAAGTGTTTAACATCTCAACTTCACCTGCAGCCGCATCACCTGCAGTACCCGTTGGACCGATTGCATTCGATAATACCAATGCATCAGATATCAGTGGTTTACAGACTCAATTACCTGCTCCTTATGATAATATTCAATTTACTTTGTCAGGTATTCCTGATGATGGCGATCGCTTCGTTATTGAGAATAACAGCTCACCATTTGATGATAATCGAAATGGTTTGTTGATGTCCAAACTACAAACAACAAAAACACTGGAAAATAGTTCAACTGATTTTCAATCCGGTTATGCCATGATTGTATCGGATGTTGGTACTAAAACGCATTCAGCTGAAATTGATTTACTGGCGCAGCAAACTTTAAGTGAACAGGCAAAAGCCACAAGAGAAAGCTATTCCGGTGTTAATCTGGACGAAGAAGCCGCTGATTTATTAAAATTTCAGCAGGCTTATCAGGC
>JAPVVU010000158.1 GCA_028571885.1 Gammaproteobacteria bacterium
GGCATCTTTTTTTCAGGAATAATGGCAGGCATCGGGCTATTAATTGTGGTGAGCATTTTATTCAAATCGAAGATATACTTCTGCAGAACTTTTGCTTCTTTTTTCAAAATACTGACACGATCAGCAATAGTGTCTCTGGATTGGCCTGCTTTTTTCAGTTGCTCCAGACGAAGTTTCAGCTCTTTTTTATGAGCCTTGACCTGCCGGATAAGAGGGGTTAAGGCGCGCTTGCCCCAGTCATCAGCATCCTTATTTAACTGGTAATAAAGATTTCTTGCTCTGCTGACCAGTGAGATAAAGAATTTTTTAATCACAAAACTTTGTTCAGTCATTGTGGAATAAACACTGGTTCGATACTCTTCAGCATCTTGATAGAGTGCCTCAATTTCATGCTTATAAGATGCGATGGAAAATAGTTTGGGTTTAACGTCAGAATCTTCGTTCTCATTTTGAAAACGGTTATAAATAGACTTAACCAGTCGATTAGTTAACTCAGTTTGTTTTGCTGCTTCATTCATCGTGCCGCTTATGGAGTCAAAAAGGGTTTTCATTGCTCTTTTCATACCATTGGTGGTCCAGCTTCCCTTCATTGAGTTGCGGGCTTCGTTGACCTGTCGATCTAATCTGTCCAGATCGATAATGGCTTTTAAACGATTATGCTGGCCAGACAGAATTTGACGACTGGATTGCAGACTTTCAGCATTGCGGTGATAAACTGTTTGCTCTTCACGGGTTTTTTCTAACAAAACATGAATAATATCTTCATTTTTACCACTGAGGCCGCTGAACGTTTGAATGGATTTTTTCTGGGCATTAAATTGACTTAACAAAATGCTTTTTGACTCCTGCATCATCTCATTAATATCAGTGATGATTGTGTTACGCACTAGCTGTTCTTTTTGAGGCAGAATTTCATTAGATAAAACATTTTCCATGGCAGCAAGATTGCTGGCCTTGACCAATTCGGCGTCATTTTTAACGCGTCCAATCAGGCCTTTTTGGGCAGAAATCGCGAAGACTCGTTTGGCTGCGATACCTAGAGTTTTTGATGTTTCAATACATTGCCTTTGAATGCTCTCATTGATTTCACTTTCACTTTTCAAATCATCCCAGAGAGTATCAATTTTATTCAGCGCTATGATCAGGCCATTGTTGTGGTTACGTCGAAAGCTTTTTAAGTGCCGGCGCCAGATATCCATGTCTGAACGGGTGACACCAGTATCCGCAGCAAGTACAAAAATAGCGGCCTGTGCATTGGGCAGCATATTAATGGTCAGTTCAGGTTCATTGCCTAAAGAGTTTAAGCCCGGAGTATCCAGAATGGCTAAACCCTGTTCTAAAAAAGGATGGGGAAAATTAATGAGGGCATGTCGCCACATAGGGATTTCAACAATTTCTGTATCAGAAATCTCAGTGCCATTATTATCAGTGATGATGTCGTACAGGCCCAGGCGTTTGGCTTCAACCGCCTTGACTTTTTTGGTACTGGTTATTTGAGAAAAAGAACTGGCCATGCTGGCAGGCGAGGTAATATCAAGCTGGATGTGAGTCCAGTTAACTGCATTTTGTTTGTGTTCTGCGATGCTGGCATCTTCCATGCGGCTCTCAATCGGCAAGAGACGCATATAGGGCTTAGGTTCATCAACATCATAAAAAAGTTCAGTGGGACACATGGTTGTGCGTCCTGCTTCACTGGGTAGTAAACGGCGTTTAAATTGAGAAAAGAAAATGGCGTTAATGAGTTCTGTTTTACCTCTGGAAAACTCACCAACAAAAGCAAGAGTAATACGGTCATGTTTTAAGGTTTGCAGTGTTTCATATATTTTAAGGCTCTGTTCACTGTCTTCAAGCTCAGTGGTATCTAACCAGTCCTGAAAGCCTTCAATTGCATTGACCAGGTCACTTTTCCATTTTCCATAAGCGTGGATATTCTCGAAAAAGTTTTCATTTGCCATAGTATTATCTTCTTTTGGGGTTTATTAAACGCTATTTTTATATCAGGCTAAAGCCTTCTACTAAGAATAGCAGAAAAATTAACAATAATTATAATCTTTATCAGTCAAGCTATATAAGGGAGCTAATTACCGCTAGCAAACATAAGTACCGCTAACAATTGGCGGAGCCATTGTTATTTCATGTGTTGCCTTACTTTGTAATTTTTTTATATTGCCAGTCTATCAAAATATTTGATAAAAAACGTGATAGGTTTCAAATTGTTAACCAAATATAACGGGTACAAACATAATTAATAAGTTTAAAACCACAAAGACAAGAATAGGTGACAGATCAAAACCAGAAAAGGGTGGTAAAATTTTGCGTGCCGGGCGCATAACCGGCTCGGTAATATGATGAATAAGAGCCGTTGCAGGGTTATAAGTACCAGGACTTACCCAGCTGATAATGATCTGAACTATAATGGCAAAAAAGTAGATGTACAATATTAAAGTCAAGAGTGAGCCAATACTGTACCACAGCAGAAAAATAGGGTTGACAGAAATGCCTTTTATGGCAAATAGTAAAATATTTTCTATATACTGAAGGCAATAGGCGAGCAATAATGAGGCAATATCAATACCGAATAAACCAGGAATAATCCGGCGAAGAGGATTTAATATCGGTGAGGTGGCTTTGACAATGAACTGGGACAGTGGGTTATAAAAATCCGCTCGTACTACTTGTAATAGAAAACGCAGTAAAACAATGATGATATAAAGTCCGAATAGAGTACTTATTAAATAAGCACCTGCGCTGACTAAAAAATTATCCATTCCTTATTTCCTTAAGGGTGTCGATGTAATGATTATTTGCTATTTAATTCTATTTGAAATGAACCGCTGAAACAAGATATAAGCCTAAAATATAAGCCAAAGTTATTATTATTTCTTACTCCTGCTTAGCTATTCTTCAGGCAGAGTCAAAGCTTACTTTGTATTCTGCCTCATCTTGTGTTACTTGTTTATTGAATCATTGCCTAATATCTGTGCTAACTCAATAGAACGGGCTTTTGCACCTTCCAGTGCTTTGGCAAAGAGTGCTTCCAGCTGGCCTTCTTGTAATATACCGATGGCTTTTTCAGTTGTGCCGCCTGGTGATGTTACTTTTTTCCTGAGTGTTTCGGGTGAATCATTACTTTCCAAAGCCATTTTTGCAGCACCGAATGCCGTTTGAATGGCAAGTAAGTGAGCTGTTTTTTCATCCAGTCCTAATTGAACCCCCGCTTTTTCCATGGCATCGATTACTAGAAAAATATAAGCAGGACCACTGCCGGACAAAGCTGTGACTGCATCCATATCAGACTCATTATCTAACCAGAGGGTCAGTCCTGCGGCACGTAATATAGATTCAGCTAAGGTTTTTTGTTCATCACTGACCTGCTTATTTGCAAACAGAGCTGTGGCACCACTTTGCACCAGGGCTGGGGTGTTCGGCATACAGCGCACCAGTGCTATACCGGCATCAGTTTGCTGCTCTGTTTCAGATGGAGATGGGAGTAGCCAGATTTCAATATCTTTGCTTAGCACGCCGGCGGCAATGGAGATGACCAGGGGCTTTGATTGGCTGATTTGGTTTGCAATTTCGGTGCAGACTTGTGCCAAATGCTGTGGCTTGACTGCAAGAATAATGATATCAACTGATTGCACCAGCTCAATATTACTACTACTTATATTGACGCCATAATGACTGGCCATTTGAGTCATTTTTTCTGTATTCGGGTCGCTGATCCAGATATTATTTCCCTGTGCTCCAGTGGCGATTAATCCGCCGACCAGGCTATAAGTCATATTACCAGAACCAATAAAACCAATTTTTTTGTTAATCATTAATTTCAATATCCAAAGAATTACAGGAAAGTTACTATATTAAGGTATTCGATCAATTGCTAAGTTGATCGGAGAACATTATACCTTAGTTTGACGGGAGTCATAAGATGTTAGGTGGAGTTAGATTTTAATCTTTATTCGTAACTATTCAGCGTGTATTTATTAATTACCCGTGTTAAGCCTATGGTCACTCATTTTTCTGACTTTGAGAACTCACTTCGTTCAGACAATCAAAGTCAGAAAAATAAGCAACCACAGGCTTTTTGTAAATAATACGCTGAATAGTTACTAAATTTTTAACAATTGGATGAAGCTTATAAAATGTCTGTAAATGTGTTTTTGATTTGAACAAATCATTTTATATTACTTATGTAGACAATAGAAGTTACAATAAACCTTTAGTCATATAGACAATGAACAAGTAGACAATGTGCAAGGATTTCATGAAAAAAAAAGCCGGACTGATTTTTGTTGCCCCAATTATCTTCATTCTTATTTTCACTTTAAATGCCTGTCAGCCCTTTTCAGCTGATCTTTCATCACCTGAGAGCAGCAGTCAACAACATCCTTTAATCGATAAAGTATGGTCAGTTTCAGAACAACAATTTATTCATACAGACATCTTAAACAAAAGGATTTTGGAAAATAATATTATCTTGCTGGGTGAAACGCATGACAATGCCAGACATCATCAATTACAGGCGCAGGTAATTGCTCACCTGACCGTCAATAACCATCTCCCTGCGGTTGCCTACGAGATGCTCAACCAGAACCAGCAAAATACCATTAACAACTTTCAAACAAAGTATTATCCTCAAATAGATAAAGGAACAAAGGCAAATATTTCAACAGTGGTCGATACGTTTGCCAAAGTGATAAACTGGGAAAAATCCGGCTGGCCTGAATGGGATTATTACCGTCCTGTTTTCTACAACACGATAGAGAATAAACTCCCCATTATTGCAGCTAATCTGGACATAAAAAAGATACGAAAAGTCATTAAACAAGGCAGTAAGGTGCTCGATCAAAGCTATCAGGATTTATTGCTAACCTATCAATATGATGAGTCACTGAAAAAAGAACTGAAAAAAGAAATTCTTGCTGCCCATTGCGACATGCTGCCTGAAAAAATGCTCTCGCCTATGCTCCTGGGCCAGCAAGTGAGAGATCTTGCCATGACACAGGCTATACTCGCCTCTCTGCCAGGAAAATCAGGAAAAGTTAATAGAGAGAACATTGTTTTAATTGCCGGCTCAGGCCATACCAGAACAGATTATGGTATCCCCTACTATCTGCATCAGGAAGACCCGGAATTAAAAATCATGAGCCTCACATTTATGGAAGTGAGCGAAGGTGAATTTAATCCACAAGAGTATGCAAAAGCCTGGAGCGACAGCGCCCGGCAACTGCCCTTTGATTATGTCTGGTTTACGCCAAAAGCTGAACGGGAAGATCAGTGTGAAAAAATGAAAGCTTATATGAAAAAGAAGGGATAAGTTTTTATGTTTTTATGTTTTTATGTCTTACAGCTTACAAACATAAAAACATACCAACTTAACCCACCAGACTTTCAAAGATTTTAAAGCCGGCAACATAGGTACCAATAGCTGAGCCTATGGTTGAAAAGAAAAAGACCAGCAGAGTCCTCGCTACCTTATTTTTCCACCAACCCGAAACATGGGTAGTATCTTTTCTTAAAGCACTAAAGTCACCCACATTCGGTTTTCTGAAATACAATTCAATCGCAGCAGTCACCATACCAGCCCCAATGGTAGGATTCAAAGAGGTCAGCGGAGCAGCAAAAAAAGCACCAATCACAGTCATTGGATGTCCTTTTGCTAAAGCAGCCCCTAAAGCAGACAATGAGCCATTGATAAGTACCCAGTAAATAATTAACTGCACACCCAGTTCGGTGCTTTTATTAAAGCCGATAGCAAAGCCTGTAATCAAAACAGCGACTATTATCCAGGGGATCAGTTTTGGCCAGCGGCTTTTCTTTGGCAATGCATCAAGCCGATTGATGGTTTCCTGCGCTTTACTGTGCAATTCTTCCGGCGTTGTAATTTGCTCATCTTTTGCCAGATAAGACTCAATGCCTTTCAGATGCCCGGCTCCTACAACAGCAAGAATTGATTGATTATCAGAACTGGTAACAATTTGTTCCAGACGAGCAGCCATATATTGATCGCGCTCATCAATCAAAGGCTCATAAAGCTCCTTGGCTTCCTCGGCGAACTGGGAAAAAGTGGTTTCTAAAATATCGCCCTCTTTAAGACGCTCAATTTCTTCTTCAGACACTTTTTCACTGGAGATGACAGTGCCCAGTAAGCCGCCAACAATACCCATTTTTGTCCACCAGGGTACATTGCCGTAAACTCGCTTAAGAGTCGTGCCGACTTCACGATCAATCAGATGAATCTCACTTTTCATCTCTTCAGCCTGCTCAATGGCCATACGCATTTCAGCACCCGGCTCAATACCAAATTCTTCAGCCATTTTCTGCTGATAAGCACCCAGGGCAAGCGAAGCTATAACCATTGAGGCCTTGCCTTCTTTAAAGACCTGAAACAGATCCATTTTAGCGAGGCTATCGGGATCAATCATACTATTGTAGCGACTGGGACAAAGTTCTATCGCAACGCCGTCATAGCTCCCTGTGGCCAATAATTCATGCACTTTGTCTGCGCTGGCCTTAGATACATGAGCTGTACCTAATACAGTAATTGATTTTCCCGCCAGTTGGCGACGAAAAATAGGTTCTTCCTTTGAATTTTCGATTTCTATTGCTTCTTGCTTTTCCACGTTTTTTATTGACCTTTTAGGACTTTAGAAATTTTTAATTTCGTAAAAGTCATTATCCCAGCGGTTGGGTATTAATTGACAGGTATTATAATCACTTCTGGAGCAGAAGTTTATTATTTTTTCGATGAATCATGTTTAGTGAGAAATTCTTTATGGACGACTTTCTATCTCTAACTCAGTAATTCGCTGCAAAGCAAACTCATTTGTTTCGCCACAAAATTCTTCACTCGCCTGAAACAGGAGACAAACATCGGGCCTGGATGGCTGGCCGAAAATTTTACAGGAATTATTTTCATCCAACTGTATGCAAGCCTCCCCTGCTGCTTTGCCATCCGGCATACCAGGAATAGCAGTAGAAATTGAAGGTGCAATACAGCAGGCACCACAACCATTACGACATTGCATATAGCTCGTCCAATATAAAATTAAGATGGGAACATCGCTAAAAAAGGCCGTGTACTCTTAGTCAGAGCTCTGACTAAGAGTACACGGCC
>JAPVVU010000159.1 GCA_028571885.1 Gammaproteobacteria bacterium
TGGACTCTTAACCAGTTGAAGACTCTTAACCAGTTGAAGACTCTTAACCAGTTGAAGACTCTTAGCCATTACTGGTTGAAGACTCTTAAGCAACAGTACAGAAAACATCTCTCATCATACCAATCAGGCGCAATGTTCTTGCATCGCCGACACGGTAATATACTCTGTTAGCATCTTTACGTGAAGCGAGAATACCTTTATCTCTTAAGATGGCCAGATGCTGTGAAATATTGCTTTGTGAGGTACCCACCTTTTCCACAATATCCTGCACACTGATTTCTTGATCGCCAAGCGTACATAAAATTTTTAAGCGTAAAGGATGAGACATTGCTTTCAATGAGCGCGAGGCTCGATCGATATCTTCATCACGTGACATTAAATCCATATTCATATCGCAACAATCCGTTTCGCTGAGGTTAAATTGGTCGCCCATATCTGTCTTTCCTAGAATTTCACTAATATAACAATAAAAGTATACAATAATATTAAGAAAAATGAGCTATTTATTTTCATTTTCTTTATTTATATTGGTTTTTTTTCGAGTTTATCAGCTAAATCTGACATTTGTCATAAAAAAACTAACTCATATCGCTTCAAAAAGAGACTTTTCACAGAAAAAATCATTTATTTTTTGTAACTATTCAGCGTATTATCTACAAAAAGCCTGTGGTTGCTTATTTTTCTGACTTTGATTGTCTGAACGAAGTGGCATTTCATAACAGAAAGCAAAGTCAGAAAAATAAGTGACCATAGGCTTAACACGGGTAATTAATAAATACACGCTTCTAAGTTACAAAAATATAAGGCTTTGAATTTTATATGTTTGTAACTTTTTGATGGTTAGCCGTTCTTCGGCTTGGTTTGCTGAATAGTTACTATTTTTTTAAACTACGAGCAAACTCAAAGAATTTCTTTGTTAGCATACTCAAAATAACTTATTATATATGACTCACTTTTAAAGTAATTGGCCAAATAGATTAATATTGGGCAGTTACCTGTAACTCTTACTTGAAAAGATACTTTTTAACCCCATGTTTAATCAGTATATTATTTAATCATAGCGGATCAATTCCTGGCTCTCTTTCCTCTGACAGGTGCCTGGCAATGATGCAGCTAACAACTCCTTAAATTGGATTAATTTAAGCTACTTATGTCAAAAATACCAAAACCTCTGGCACTTATTATTTTAGATGGCTGGGGCTACTCAGAAGATCCCCGTCATAATGCTATCCTTGAAGCAAATACCCCTGTTTTTGATAAATTATGGGACAGATTTCCACACACTCTGATTCAAGCATCAGGCCCGGACGTTGGTTTGCCTGCCGGACAGATGGGTAATTCCGAGGTCGGACACCTGAACATTGGCTCCGGTCGAGTTGTCTATCAGGAGTATACCCGTGTGAGCCGAGCTGTTCGTACCGGTTCTTTTTTTTCAAACTGCACATTAACAGAAGCTGTTGATAAAGCGCTTGAAAATGATTCTGCAGTACACATTATGGGTCTGCTCTCCCCTGGCGGCGTACACAGCCATGAATGTCATATTCACGCGATGACCAAACTGGCAGTCGAACGGGGAATGAAAAAAGTCTATCTGCACGCATTTCTTGATGGTCGTGACACTGCCCCCAAAAGTGCTAAAAAATCGATTAATGACATGCAGGCTGTTTTTGATGAACTGGGCTGCGGCCGCTTTGCCTCAGTTGTGGGGCGCTATTTTGCTATGGATCGTGATCATCGCTGGGATCGCGTCAAATCATCTTATGATGCCATTGCAGAAGGTCAGGGTGTATTTACTTCACCAAGCGCATTAGAAGCACTGATTCAAGCCTACCAACGTGGTGAATCAGATGAATTTGTGCAGGCCACAAGCATTGTTCCTGAGGGCGAAGAAGCTGTTCGTATTGAAGATGGTGACGTTATGATCTTCATGAATTATCGTTCTGATCGTGCTCGCGAGATCACCCGCCCTTTTATTGAAGAAAATTTTGAAGCATTTAAGCGTGAGCGCAACTTCAAACTGGCCGAGTTTGTTAGTTTAACGGAATATTCCTCTAAATTTAATATTCCGGTGGCATTTCCTCCAGAGCGACTCACTAATGTATTCGGTGAATACATTTCTAACCTGGGTTTACGCCAGTTACGCATTGCTGAAACAGAAAAATATGCCCATGTGACCTTTTTCTTTAATGGCGGTATCGAAGATCCCTTCCCCTATGAAGATCGCATTCTAGTCAATTCACCTGATGTGGCAACCTATGATTTACAACCTCAGATGAATGCACCTGAACTAGCCGATAAATTAATTGCGGCCATTGATTCTGCTCAATATGACGTCATTATTTGTAATTTTGCCAATCCCGACATGGTCGGCCATACTGGCAATGAGTCGGCTGCCATTGAGGCGATTGAAGCTCTCGATGAAATTGTTGGACAAGTCTCTCAGGCCATTCTCAAAGCGGGTGGTGAAATGCTTCTCACTGCCGATCATGGTAATGCTGAATTGATGATGGATGAAAGTACAGGGCAGGCGCATACGGCACATACCTGTAATCCAGTGCCTTTTATTTATCTTGGACGCGATGCTGTTATGGCTGAAACAGGTGCATTATCAGACATTGCACCAACCATGCTGTATTTAATGGATCTTGAAGTTCCCGCTGAAATGAACGGCTGTTCTTTAGTCACACTCGCTGAAGATGTCGAAGCACAAAGCGAATAAGCCACTTTTGTTTATTACCTTACTGCTCACGATGGTGAGCAGTAATGTTTTGGCATCCTCAAAAGGACAGCTGAAGCAGCAGGAATTAACGCAATTACGTCAGGATATTTCAGCACTACAAAATAAGTTAAAAAAACAGCAAACTGAAAAAACCCATTTAGAAAAAGAAGTGCAGCAGGCAGAACAGATCATTGCTGATAATGCACGCCAAATTTTTTCAACTCAACAGCAAATCAAAACCCTTAACGCCAGTCTGTCAGCACTCAATATAAAGTTATCAAAAAATAACCAAAAACTCATTACCCAACAACAGTTGTTATCGGGTCAGTTACAGGCCAGCTATGCCATCGGTCGCCAGGAATATATTAAATTATTACTCAATCAACAAAATCCAGCCACTATCAGCCGAATAATGACCTATTATGATTATTTCAACGAAGCTCGCAGCCAGCAAATTGCTGAGGTAAACAGCCTCCTGCAAGACATCATAAATGATAAACAAACAATCAGTTTAACCACTCAAACACTGCAAGATAAGCAATATCAATTAAATCAGGAAAAACGCGCTTTGCAGGAAAAACAAACTGAGCGAAATACTCTGGTGGCTAAATTAAATCAGGATATTATTTCCAAAGATAAAAAGCTGGCAAACTTGCTGAACGATAAAAAAAATCTGTCACAGCTGATCAATAAGCTTAAAAAAGCATTGGATGATATCCCTGCTCTGCCCACTGAAAAACCGTTCTCTAAGCAACGCGCCAAGCTTTACTGGCCCGCTAAAGGCAAGGTTAAAAAATTATATGATCATTGGCGCAGCGTCGGCAAGGTAAAATGGCAGGGCAATATCATCAAAGCCAAGGAAGGTGCACCGGTTCATACCATATCCAATGGCAGAATTGCCTATTCCGATTGGCTCAGAGGTTATGGTCTTATCACTATTATTGACCATGGTGATGGCTATATGAGTTTATACGGGCATAATCAAACATTGCTCAAAGAAGTGGGTGATTGGGTTGAGAATAATGAAATAATTGCTACAGTTGGTAGTAGCGGGGGCTTAAAAAGCGTGGGCTTGTATTTCGAAATTCGTCATAATGGCAAACCATCCAATCCATCCCGCTGGTGTAAAAAGCAGCGCCGTTAACTAAACTGCCTGGATGAATAATATGATTTTAGTGTTTTTACATGATAAAGTTAATCGTTAATCTAAACACGCTGAATAGTTACAATTATTTTTATCAAATTTAGTAGTCTTTTATCCTGGAGTAATGGATGAGTAAACCACAGTATTTGTCAGTACTTTTTTTTCTATCACTTGGCCTTATCAGTACACTGCCAATAAGTACTGTCAATGCACAATCTGAAAGCATCTCTAACAACAGCAAAACAGAACCACTGCCGCTTGATATTTTAAAAGAATTTACCGATGCTTTTGGCAGTATAAAAACAGATTATGTTGAAAAAGTGGATGATAAAACCATCCTGAAAAATGCTATCAAAGGTATGATGTCCGGCCTTGACCCTCATTCCAGCTATCTGGATGAAAAAAGCTTTAAGCACCTCAAGGAAGGCACTACAGGCGAATTTGGTGGTTTAGGCATTGAGGTGAGCATGGAAGATGGCCTGATTAAAGTCATCTCTCCAATTGATGACACACCAGCACAACGTGCCGGGATCCAGCCTGGCGATCTCATTTTTCGTATTGATGATAAATCCGTCAAGGAAATGGAGCTGGATGATGCAGTCAAGATGATGCGCGGCAAGCCAGGCACAGAAATTAAACTAGCCATCATCCGTGAAGGCGTTGACAAGCCCATAACAGTCACCTTAAAGCGTGCAGTGATTAAAGTAAAGAGTGTTAAATTTCGTCTGCTTGAGGAGAATTTTGGCTATGTCAGAATTTCCAGCTTTCAATCCAGAACCTCAGAACAACTTAAAAAAGCGCTTAAAAGTCTGGTTAAAGAGAATAAAAAACAATCGCTGAAAGGTTTGATTCTGGATTTAAGAAACAATCCCGGGGGTGTTCTGAATGCTTCTGTTGATGTCACTGATGTATTTCTTGATAACGGCTTGATAGTCTATACTCAGGGACGAATTAAAGACTCTGAATTGAGATTTTCTGCTTCTCGTGGTGATGCACTTAAGGGTGCACCCATCGTTGTTCTGGTCAATGTTGGTTCCGCATCTGCATCTGAGATCGTTGCAGGTGCCTTACAGGATCATCGACGGGCCATTATTATGGGTGCAAGTACTTTTGGTAAGGGTTCAGTGCAAACCATTAAACCACTCACCAGAAAAACAGCCATTAAATTAACCACTGCCCTTTATTACACGCCGTCTGGCCGCTCTATTCAGGCGGAAGGTATCGTTCCTGACATCAAACTGGCTAATGTCAGTCTTGAAGCAAAAGAAAAAAATTTATTTTCTCAAATTAAAGAGTCCGATTTAAAAGGCCATCTTGAACATAAAAAGGGTAAGGCTTCTTCTAACAAAAGCAATAAGTCTCCCCACAATAGTAAAAAAACATCCGATAACAATTCAGGTGATGCTGAAGATGACAACGAACCCAGGGATTATGCACTTCATGAAGCACTCAACCTGCTGAAGGGGCTTAATATTCTTGGTGCAAAAAAGACGACTAAATAAACATGTTGAATATAATGCCTACACTATTTACTACCGCTACCATGATGATTCGTCAGAAGCAAAATGTCGCTACATTAGAAAAATCATTTTTTCTGGCAATTCTCCTGATCCTGTCTTTATTCTCGGGCTCAACAAGCTGGGCCGGCTATAAACAGTCCACGACAGAAACCTCTTCTAAGGCTTATGTGGCAATTATCATCGATGATCTGGGTTATAAATTAAAGCAGGATCAGCGGGCTGTAAATTTACCCGGTCAAGTTACTTTTGCTTTTTTACCGCATACACCTCACCTGAAAGCACTCACTGAAACTGCCCATGCGAAAGGCCGTGACATCATGTTACACCTGCCCATGCAGGCAACAATGGATACACTCTATCTTGGTCCTGGCGCACTCCTCAATGGCATGACAGAAGATGAATTCAAGCAGTCTGTCATTAAAAGCATCCGTTCCATACCTCATATCAAAGGTATTAATAACCATATGGGCAGCTTAATTACCAGCCAGCAAGATTCAATGAAATGGCTAATGGATGAAATCGCTCAAACTGATCTCTATTTTGTTGACAGTCGCACCACAGCAAAAACACTGGCAGAACAAACGGCCTCCCAATACCAGATAAAAAATACTCGGCGCAATGTTTTTTTAGATCATGAACTCAATCGCCCTGCGATTGAATTTCAGTTTAATCGCCTGATCAATCTGGCAAAAAAAAATGGTTCGGCTGTTGCAATCGGTCATCCCTTTAAAGAAACACTGGAGGTCCTTGAAGAAAAAATTCCACAGCTCAAGGCGGCAGGTATCCAGTTAATCTCTGTATCCGAACTCATTCATCAACAAAATCTGATGCGAACGATTGCCCAGCAGAAGACTCAAAAAAACAAATGGCAAAACACACCATCATTTACTCAGGCTCTTTCACATACTGTTCCTCAAAAAAAACTTAATAAAAGGCAACAATCATGGCAAACGTCCTTATCCCCATCGCCGAAGGCTGTGAAGAACTAGAAGCCGTCACTATTATTGACGTCTTGCGCCGGGCGGATATTCAGGTAACCACCGCTGGTCTCGACAGCTTTCAAGAAAATGGTTCGAAGGTCAAACCCGTAACCGCAGCCCACGGCGTGGTACTCATTCCAGATACAACTCTGGATGAAGCAATGACTCAGCATTTTGACATGCTCGTTTTACCCGGCGGTTTACCTGGAGCCGATAATCTGGATAATGATCCTCGAATTCATAGTTTATTAAAAAAAATGTCAGCTGAAGATAAATATACCGCAGCTATTTGTGCCGCGCCCAGGATCTTAGCCCATGCGAATTTACTCGAAGGGAAATCGGCTACCAGTTATCCTGGTTTTATTGAAAAATTGAATCTGGCTAATACTCAAATCAAGGAAGATTCCGTTGTTCATGACGGCAAAGTCATCACTTCCCGAGGACCTGGAACAGCAATGGATTTTGCGCTGACATTAATTGAAATACTTGCAGGAAAAGAAAAACGTGACGAAGTAGCCGCGGGCCTTTTGTTTAAATAAAGTAATAAAGCGCCTATAGCAAAGCTACCTTGTCATTATGACAGTACTTTGTATAAATATGGGTTAGCTCTATTATTTCTAAAGCCATTTACTCGTGTCTTGTTGACCAATAATTGCCATAATTTCTACTGAATATCCTGATGAAATACGGTAATAAATACTATCAACTCCACAAACACTACGTCTGTATCCTGAA
>JAPVVU010000160.1 GCA_028571885.1 Gammaproteobacteria bacterium
AAAGTGCAATAAAAAGTGCAATAAACTGGTTTAGCAGTAGGACATATCAGGACTTTATTATGAGTGAATCAGCAGAAAATACTGAAGGCTTAGTATCTTTTGATGATACTTTGGATATCACAATGGCGGCCATTTATTTTGAAAAATTGACTGAAATGTTAAATCAACATAAATCAATTGTCTTGAATGGTGAAGGTATAGAGCGAATTGATGGTGCCGGCTTGCAGTTACTGGTTGCTTTTTTTAAAGCCGCTGAGTCATTGCACGTCACTATTAAATGGCAGGCTTGTTCTGAAATTTTAAAAAAAAGTGCCAAATTATCGGGCCTGGCTGGCATTTTGGAGATTGACTGACTATCTTGTGGTGGTGAGTACCACCCTGATTGCTACAAGACGAATAAAAAAGTGATTCCTATACTAAATACTGGAGAAGAATAAATGTCCAAATCGATTTTGGCAGTAGATGATTCAACCTCGATGAGACAGATGGTTGCTTTCACACTTAAAGGCGCAGGATATCAGGTTGTAGAAGCTGCTGATGGACAGCAGGCTCTGGATATTGCTAAGACCAGAGGCTTTGATATGGTTTTATCTGATGTCAATATGCCCATTATGGATGGCATTGAATTGATTAAAAACTTACGTACTTTACCTGCTTATAAATTTACCCCTATTCTGATGCTGACCACAGAAGCGGGTACTGAGAAAAAAATGGAAGGTAAATCAGCAGGCGCAACGGGTTGGATTGTTAAGCCATTTAATCCCGATCAATTGCTGAAAACTGTTAAACGTGTCCTTGGTTAATCTCTGTGATTTATATTCTTAGTTAATTAAAGTCTTAGTTAATAAATGTCAGGCTGGCAAATGCCAGGGCAAAAAATATTTTCTGTTTTCTTATCTCATCGAGCTTGACAGTAAAGTTCTGTCAGGGAGTGCATAATGACTATTGATTTATCACAATTTAAACAAACCTTTATCGAAGAAAGCGATGAAGGACTTGATGTTCTTGAGTCTGGCCTGTTAGCTTTGGATTCAGGTAGTGCAGATGATGAAGTCATACATGCTGTATTTCGAGCAGCACACTCTATAAAAGGTGGTGCGGGTACCTTTGGATTAAATGAAATTGCCGGCTTTACCCATGTTATGGAAACTCTTCTGGATGAAATGCGTGATGGACGACGTGCTATTAGCAAGCAAGGTATTAATATCCTGCTCAACTCAGTTGATGTCTTACGAGAATTAATGGACGCTGCCAGAGATGATGTCCCGCCTGAAATGTCCCGTGCCAATGAGGTTAAGGGACAACTGGATGCTTTGCTGGCTAATAGCGAGGATGATCAGACTCAAAAAACGGAAGAACCTGAAAGTCCTGCTGGTGACCAAACGGATTCAGAAGACTCTTTCTCAGAAAAGTTTTCAGAACAGTTTTCGCAACAGAAGGGGTGGCTTATAAGATTCCACCCACACCAGCATATGCTTCGAACCGGAAATGATACGGTGAGAATGTTTAAAGAATTAGCTTCGCTGGGTGACATGGAAAACACGGCAGATATTTCGCAATTACCTGAATTTTCACTGATTGATCCTGAACTTAGCTATTTAAGCTGGGAAATTATTTTAAAAAATAATGAGACACAAGGTGTCATTGAAAAAACAGTGATAGAAGAAATTTTTGAATGGGTTGACGACGATTGTGATCTGAGTATTGAACCTTTAATTAGCCCTTCAAATGAAGAAAGCAGTGCTGATATTGTAGCAGAAGTTTCAGTCTCACCCTCGATAGATACTATTGCAGAAGTAACGCCTGCGGACACAATAGAAACAACAAATAATGTCACACCAATAGCATCCCCCCCAGAAGAAAAAACAACACAGAAAAAGAAAAAATCATCGACTGAGGGCGGCTCAATTAGAGTGGGTACAGATAAGGTTGATTCTCTGATTAATATGGTTGGTGAGCTGGTCATAACACAATCCATGTTAAGCCAGATGGGGGATGAATTTTCCATGGATAAACTGGAAGATTTACGTGAGGGTCTTGCGCAACTCGAACGTAATACGCGTGAATTACAAGAAAGTGTTATGCGTATTCGTATGCTGCCGATTAGTTTTTCTTTTCAGCGTTTTCCACGCCTGGTGCATGACCTGAGCCAGAAAATGGATAAGAAAATTGAATTGAAAATGACCGGAGAACAAACAGAATTAGATAAAACCGTCATGGAAAAAATAGGTGATCCCCTGGTTCATCTGGTTAGAAATTCATTGGATCATGGTATTGAATCCCCTGAGGTGCGTGTCGCTGCGGGCAAAAGTGAAGTGGGTACTATTAACCTCAATGCCTATCATCAGGGTGGTTTTATAATAATTGAAATTATTGATGACGGTGCGGGTCTGCCCAAAGATAAATTGTTGGCAAAAGCGATTGAGAAAGGCCTTGTTTCTCCTAACGACAATTTACCGGATGAAAAAATATACGATCTGATTTTTCATCCGGGCTTTTCAACCGCTGAGCAGGTAACTGATGTTTCTGGCCGTGGCGTCGGCATGGATGTGGTGAGAAAAAATATTAAAGAACTGGGTGGTAATGTGGATGTCACCACAGAACAGGGTAAAGGGACAAAATTTACCATTCGTTTACCACTGACTCTTGCTATCCTGGATGGACAATTGATTCGTGTTGGCAGTGAAACTTATATTATTCCACTGGTTTCAATAATTGAGTCATTAGAAATACAAACAGAGAATGTTAACTCAATCGCCGGTACGACTGAAGTTTATAAAATGCGTGATGAATACATACCGCTGGTTAGATTGTATGAAGTGTTTGATGTTCAACCTGAAACTACACGCCTGCAGGATTGCCTGTTGGTTGTTGTTGAGGGTGACGGCGGCAAAGCTGGAATTTTAGTGGATGATTTATTGAGCCAGCAGCAGGTTGTGATAAAAAGTCTGGAAACAAATTATAAGCGACTTGAAGGGATTTCAGGGGCGACGATTCTTGGTGATGGTACTGTTGCACTGATTTTAGACGTATCCGGCTTATTGAGCCTGGCAAAAAAAATTGAACCAGTCAAAAGTTATGCAAATGGCTGAATAGATCGTCTGTCTATTTAGAAAAGAGTTGATATGAACGTTTCTATTCAATTGAGAATAAATTCGGTTCAGGAGAAATAAATGAGTAATATTCAGGATATTGTGGGTGATTTGGATGCGCTTACTGATGATAATGCGGATCAGTATCTGACTTTTATTCTTGCGGGGGAAGAATATGCCATTGATATTTTACGGGTTCAGGAAATTAAAGGCTGGGATAAGGTTACCACCTTACCAAGGACACCAGATTATTTACAGGGTGTAATCAATTTACGGGGAACTATTGTACCCATTATCGATCTTAGAAAACGTTTCAATATGCCGACAATTGTTTATGGCCCAACGACAGTGGTCATTGTGCTTAAAGTCTTAGGTGAAGAACATGATCGGATAATGGGCATTATTGTAGATGGTGTCTCTGATGTGCACAACCTGAAGCATGAATCAATTAAACCCGCACCAGAAATCAAAGGCTCAATTGACAGTCGTTTTGTTTCTGGACTTACAACCATTGATAATAAAATGGTTGTGGTGATGGATATTGATACATTACTTAATTCATCAGACTTGTCAGTGGAAGATAACGTCGCTTAAGGTAAATTTAATACAGGATAATGTAGAGTACGAAATAACAATTACTCTACCTATAGAGATTACATGAAAGTGATAGCCGTAATGAATCAAAAAGGTGGTGTTGGAAAAACCACCACGACGCTAAATCTGGCACATGCTCTGGCTTTGCAGGGAAAAAATGTACTGATGCTTGATATGGATCCTCAGGGGCATCTGGGCAGTTGTTTTGCTGTTGATACCTTCAGCAGTAGTGGTATGGATGAAGTCTTAATGAATGATCAACCATTGCAGGAGGCGGTGTTGAATGTCAGAGATAAGCTGTTTCTTGTGCCGGCAGGTGCCAGACTGGGTGAACTGGAAACTCAGGTGCAGACAGGGGCAAATAAGGGGTATCGTTTACGTGATGCTCTGGCTTCGATTAAGGCTAATGGTTTTCATCAAGCTACTGGCTCTTTACCCGCTGAAGACAATATATCCGCTGAAGGCTCTCACTTTGATTATATCTTAGTAGATTGTCCACCTGCATCAGGTTTATTGGCAATGAATGCTATTTTAGGCTGTGATGAACTTATTGTTCCTGTCACAGGGGATTATCTGGCATTGCAGGGACTGTCGCGACTGATTAAAGTTGTGAGTCATATTGAGCAAACACTGCAAAGAAGTACTAAAAAATGGTTTGTCCTGACACGTTTTCAAAAGCAGAGAAAACTGGCAAATCAAATCAGAGAAAAAATGGTGGGTTACTTTCCTAATCAAGTTTTTGAAACGGCAATACGGGAAAATGTTTCTTTGGCAGAGTCGCCGGGCTTTGCTCAAACGATTTTTGAATATCGACCAAAAAGTAATGGTGCTCAGGATTATCAAAATTTGGCGATTGATCTTTTAGAGCAACGAACATTTCATTGAATGATTGTTCTTTTATGAAATGTGTTTTGTGACAAATAATTAATGGCTGTGAGATTTAAAGGCAAACATAATAATGGCAAAAAATGATGAACGTCTTGGCTTTGATCCGCTTGCATGGATGAGCGAAGGTGAAAAGTCGGCAGATGAAAAAAATAATCCAGATAAGGTTAATGTTATAGCAAAGGATGCCGATACGAACAGTAATAGCGAAACAAAGTTAACGGTCAGGAAAAAAACCGTGACTAAGAAAACAGCAGTTAGAAAAAAATCAGTCAGTGTAAAAAAAACTGTTAGCAAGAAAAAAGCCGTGAGTAGAAAAGCTGGTTCACTAAAAATACAAGCTTCGGAAATAACGATGTTGGATTTAATTAGAAATAGTTTTGCAGCACTGGAACCTCAGGCCGAGGAACTCACCAGTACGTTTTATGAGCGCCTGTTTAATAAATTCCCTCAGGTGATACCCTTATTTGAAAACACTGATATTAAGCAACAATCAAAGAAACTCCTGGCTGCACTGACTTTGGTCGTCAATAACATTGATAAACCTGAAGTTTTAGAACGTGCATTAACCAGTATGGGTGAAAAACATCAGGCTTATGGTGCGTTACCCGAACATTATCCAGCTGTAGCAGAAACACTATTAGAAGTAATGGCCGAATATGCAGGTAATCTCTGGACGGCTGAGGTTGCACAAGCCTGGGCTGAGGCATTAGATCTGGTTGCAGAGAAAATGATAGCCGCCTACAAAGATACACCCCATTCAACAAATACTACGACAATGAAGACAGAGGCAAAGACAATGGCAACAAAACAATCAGGTGCCGAACAACTACAATCAGCAATGCTTAATGCCATGACTTCGGCAGTAATGACTATTGATCTGGACCTAATTATTACTTATGTAAATCCAGCGGCTCATGCCTTAATGAAAAGTGTTGAAGCTCGATTGAGACAAGATTTTCCTGATTTTAGTGCGGATAATCTGGTGGGGGTCTGTATTGATGATTTTCATAAAAATCCAGCGCATCAGCGCCGACTGCTCAGTGACGCAGGTAATCTGCCTTATCGAGGTACGATCGATTTAGGTGACGTGCAATTTGATTTGAATGTGACACCACTATTTGATGAAAAAGGTACTTTTATCGGTGCTTGTCAGGAATGGAAAAATATTACTGACATCATTAAAAATGAAACTGAAGTTGCTCGACTCAGTGCCGCAATTGGTGGTTCTCAGACTGCTACTATGATTGCGGATCAGGATCTTAAAATTGTTTATATGAATGATGCTGTGACCGAACTGTTAGGTAATCGGGAAAAAGAATTACAGCAGATTATGCCGGGTTTTAATGCAAATAAATTAATAGGCACATGCATTGATGATTTTCATAAAAATCCAGCGCATCAGCGAGAACTCTTATCGGATATGTCTCGTTTGCCCTATCAAGCAGAAATTCAGGTTTTAGACCTTTATTTTGAACTGAATGTGATTGGTATTACGGATAAAGATGGTAAATACATGGGCAACTCAGTTGAGTGGCGTGATATTACCGAAGTGAAAAAAGCACAGACACAAATTGAACAATTAATTCTAGCAGCAGCTAAAGGCGATCTTGGTCAGCGATTGGCCGTTGACGAGTTTGATGGTTTTATGAAAGACCTGGGGGCTGGTATAAATAGCATGCTGGATGAAATTGTTCGTCCGGTACATGGTGTTTCAGCAGTCATTAAAGCATTAGAAGAAGGTGATCTGGTCAGGCGTATGGAAGGTGAGTATGAGGGTGAATTCGCTGATTTACAGGAAGCCATGAATAAATCCATGGAAAATCTGTTAAAAATGGTTTCAGAGATTCGTACTTCATCCAGCCATATTTCTACCGCTGCCAATGAAATCTCACAAGGTAATACTGACCTGAGTCAGCGTACAGAACAACAGGCTTCATCGCTGGAAGAAACTGCTTCGAGTATGGAAGAGTTAACCTCAACGGTGAAACAAAATGCCGATAACGCCCGTCAGGCTAATCAGCTGGCTGCGGGGGCTCGTGACCAGGCACAAGAAGGTGGTCAGGTGATTGAATCAACCATTTCTGCCATGGAAGAAATAAATTCCTCCAGTAAGAAAATTGAAGATATTATTGGCGTGATTGATGAAATTGCTTTTCAGACGAATTTGCTGGCATTGAACGCTGCAGTTGAAGCTGCCAGGGCAGGTGAGCAGGGTAGAGGCTTTGCTGTTGTGGCTTCAGAAGTCAGAAGCCTGGCGCAACGCAGTGCAGCGGCCGCAAAAGAAATTAAAGCCTTGATTAAAGACAGTGTAGAAAAAGTTGATGAGGGTACACGTCTGGTGGATGAATCAGGTAAAACGTTGGCTGAAATTGTCAATTCAGTGCGTAAGGTCAGTGATATTATTGCTGAAATTGCCGCCGCCAGCGGCGAACAATCAGCGGGGATTGAGCAGGTCAATCAGGCCATTACTCAATTAGACGAAGTGACGCAGCAAAA
>JAPVVU010000161.1 GCA_028571885.1 Gammaproteobacteria bacterium
ATGGTTGGAAATTTATTTCCTTACAAGCCCTTATCCTAGTGATTAGGAACACTTATTTAGATATAACTTACTTAGTCACAATACGTGCATTTAAAGGCTGAATTGGACGACTATTAGGATGTTTTAATGCTTTTTGGAAGCCAAGCAGCTGACGCCTTGATAAGCCCGGTCTTGACTGCATGACTATCCAGCGTACACCTTCTGTACAAGGTGGTGTTGTCAGAGAACCGTTGAAACTAAAATAGTTTTTAACCGATTTGTTCCGTTCAAAAAGCTGAGTATCTGCAGCACTCAGACGATTTGAATCACCTTTATTCATAGGCATGTTTCTTAACAGCGGTATTAATGCAAGGTTATCCATACCGCCTGGCTGGTATAGTATGGAAACCACGGCTAATTCATTTTTATCGTTGCTGTGAACAAAATGCGCCTCCAGTGGATAAGATGCGTGGTCAATCATATTTTCACTGGGACTATGAAAATGAAATTGTTTCAGGATAAATTTTTCATCATCTATTTTAATACTGCCGCCGGAACGGATATTAATCTGAATTGAATGGCCAGTATTCACGATGTTTTCAGGCACCAGCATCGCATAGTCAAATTTCACAGCAGGCAGCTTGGCTTTAATTGCGTTGCTGATATCGACGGGTGATTGATTCTTACCCTGTTTACACATGTTAAATTCAGGTGATAAATCCCCCCAATGAGAAGGACCGTTAGCACCGCTGTAGGACCATTCTGGCTGGGCATCAGGTGATTTATTGTCACTAGCTGACACAAAAGCTGGCGCAGTGAGCAGTGCAGGGATTAATAATGAGCAAAAAGACTTCATAAATACGGACTTCATTTGGTATACCTTTACTATTTATAAGGTTTAAGTGTGACAGAATGATGGAAAATCGTTGTTAAATGGACTTAATAATGACACAAAAAACAATAATATTAAACTTATTGAGCTATATGGGGCTTAATTGGGATAGTATTTTCCAATTATCAGCCTTTCTGCTAAAATCCCTCCTTTATTTCTTTTCCTTTTTTCATCGACAAAACAGTGATTATGGCCAGAAGACGACGTAGACAAAGATTACCCCAGGACCCGGTACGGGTAACCATTGAATCAGTAAGCCATGATGGCAAAGGTGTTTGTCATGTTGATGACACCACCGTTTTTATAGATGGTGCTCTGAAAGGTGAAGAGCTGACATTTGTTTATACCAATAAGCGTAAGAATGTCGCAGAAGGCAAGGTTCATGAGGTGATCAAGCCATCGCCTTTACGTGTGGAACCTCAATGTCCTCATTTTTCTATCTGCGGTGGTTGCAGTCTGCAGCATTTGGCAGAAGATCAGCAAATATTGTTAAAGCAGGGCGTATTACTGGAAAATTTGAAACGTTTAGGTAAGGCTGAACCAGAATCAGTGCTTGAACCTCTCAGAGGGCCTCATTGGGGCTACCGAAAAAAGGCGCGTCTGGGTGTCCGCTTTGTGGTTAAAAAAGATAAGATGCTGGTGGGCTTCAGAGAAAAACACAGTAATTTCCTGGCCGAACTGGAAACGTGTAAGGTATTGCACCCTGATGTGGGTCTGCATTTGCGTGAATTATCCGATTTGATTCTTTCTCTTTCTATTTATAATCAAATTCCTCAAATTGAAGTTGCCTATGGTGATGAGCAGGGTGCTTTTATTGTGCGTCATCTGGAAGCATTTAATGATGAGGATCTGCAAAAGCTGTCGGCCTATGCCGAAAAGATGTCACTGCATATTTATCTTCAGCCAAAAGGGCCGGACAGTATTACTCGACTCTATCCTCTGGATGATGAAAAATTTAAGCCCTTGAGTTATACCTTGCCTGACTATGACATTGTGAATGAATTCAGACCGACGGATTTTACTCAGGTTAATATGGATATTAACCGGAAAATGATCAATCTGGTTTTGCAATTAATGGCACCCAAAGCAGAAGATAAAGTGTTAGATCTTTTTTGTGGCCTGGGTAATTTCACCTTGCCGCTGGCGCGTAAAGTTGCCCATGTGACGGGGGTTGAAGGTAGTTCTGAACTGGTGATCCGCGCCAAGGAAAATGCACTGAAAAATGGTATTGAAAATACCGATTATTATGCGGCTGATCTATTTCAGGATTTTTCTGGTATGAAATGGGCACAACAAAAATATGATTGTATTCTGCTTGATCCAGCTCGCAGCGGTGCAAAAGAAATTGTTGAATATTTACCAAAATTTGGTGCTCACACCGTTGTTTATGTTTCCTGCAATCCATCTACTCTGGCCAGAGACACTGAAATAATGGTTCACCAAAATGGCTACAAACTGGTTAAAGCCGGAGTCATGGACATGTTTCCACATACTGCTCATGTGGAATCAATTGCACTCTTTATAAAGTAAATTCAGAGGTTTAAAATAATCTAATGGGTGTTGAAATTGAAAGAAAATTCCTGCTAGCCAATGATGATTGGCGTAAACAGATCCATACCAGCGTCAAGTTCCGACAGGGCTATCTGGTGGGATCAGATAAATCGTCGGTGCGAGTGCGTATTGAAGGTGATAAATCTAATCTAAATATCAAAGGTGCTACTTTAGGTGTACGCCGTCAGGAATTTGAGTATCCTATTCCAATGGATGATGCCAATGAATTGCTGTCAACACTTTGTACTGAGCCATTGATAGAAAAAACGCGTCATTATGTCTCTGCTGGTGAACACACCTGGGAAATTGATGAATTTTCTGGTGATAATGAGGGACTTATCGTTGCTGAAATTGAATTGAAGGATGAAAATGAAACCTTTGATCATCAGAACTGGCTTGGTAAAGAAGTTTCTGATGACAAACGTTACTATAACTCCATGTTGATTAAAGACCCTTATAAAAATTGGCAAGAATAGCACTTGAAAGAGTAGCACTGGAAAGGCTCAATCTGGTAGGACTCAATCTTGTAGGAGCAGTTGTGTGATTAAACGGATTTTATGGTACACATTCAGCATATTTATCTTTTCCTGTATTGTCTCCTGTTCAGAGGATCAAGCAGATAATGTGCTCTCTGGTAAAAGTCAAAAAGCCAATGATGCCATTCGCTTTGGCCTGGTCAGTGCCCCCGTCACTCTGGATCCGTTGTATGCCACAGATGCGACATCCAGTCGAATCAACCGCCTGATTTATCAGCGACTGGTTGAGTTCGGGCCTGACAATAAACCGATCCCCGGCATAGCAACCTGGCAACAGCTGGATAAACAGCATTATCGATTCAGCCTCTTCTCTTTGCCGTCAATGGAAGTATCCCCTTTTCATCATGGAAAAATACTCACGGCTTATGATGTTAAAGCAACTTATAATGCTGTTTTAGATAAAACAACTGCGTCACCCCATCGAAATGCTTTAAAACATATTGAGCGAATTCAAGTAATTGATGAGCACACTATCGATTTTCATCTTACCCGTTCTGACCCCTTATTTCCTGCTTTTTTAGCCATTGGCATTATGCCTGAAGATCTGCTTAAAATGGGACATCCGTTTAACCAGAAGCCGATAGGCAGTGGTCAATTTAAATTTTCCCATTGGCCATTTGATGGTCAATTATTCCTGCGTCGTCAAACTGATCAGCAGTTATTTGAATTTTTAAAGGTTAAAAACCCAACGCTTCGTGTGCTAAAATTATTGCGTGGTGAATTAGATTTGATACAAAATAACCTGCCGCCAGAACATATTTCTTTTCTGAAAAAAGAATCAGATATCCAGTTTCTGACACAATCAGGTTCAAATTACAGCTATCTTGGATTTAATCTTCAGGATGATGTGACGGGACAGGTGCAATTAAGAAAAGCCATTGCCTACGCTCTGGATAGAGACAAAATTATTCAATATGCATTGGGTAATGCGGCTAAAAAGGCGAATGGATTTTTCCCCTCACAGCATTGGGCCGGTGCCAGATTAATTGCTTATGATTACGATCAAATAAGAGCAGTGGCACTGATGTCTGAACTGGGTTATTCAGAGAAAAAACGTCTGAAGCTGACCTATAAAACCTCCAGTGATCCGTTTCGTATCCGTATAGCGACTATCATCCAAAGTCAGTTAAAAGATATTTTTATTGATATGGATATCCGCAGCTATGATTGGGGAACGTTTTATGGTGATATAAAAAAGGGTAAATTCCAGCTCTATAGTCTGACCTGGGTGGGGATAAAAACGCCGGATGTATTTCGCAATGTTTTTCATAGTGAATCTCTGCCGCCTTCAGGGGCTAATAGAGGTCGTTTGAAAAACCACAAAATTGACCAGATGATTGAGCGGGCAGAGCAGGAGCAGGATTTAACAAAGCAAGCCGGACTGTATCAACTATTACAGGAAGAGTTACATCAAATCTTACCCTATGTGTCCTTATGGTATGAAGATAATATTGCTTTTTTTCGTCAGAATATACAGGGATATCAGGTCTCACACGATGGCAATTATGATGGTTTGAGCAAAGTAAACAGGCTTTCAAAAGCGCTGGAACCATAATAAGAAAAAGGATAAGAAAAATGATAAGAAGTATGACTAAAAATTACAGGCTACAGGATAAATAAAAACAGTGCCGAACAGTATAAATAACACTTTTAATAACAGCGATTCAACGCAATTACCGGAACGTTATATCTCTGTTTCTATCGCAGAGCAAAGACTGCAGTTAATTGATAACAATCAGATATTATTTGATGTTATTATTGCCACTGCAAAAAATGGTGCCGGTGAGCAGTTTGGTAGTGAATGTACGCCCAGAGGCTGGCATAAAATCCGCGCTAAAATTGGTGCCAGCTGCGTTGAGAATACAGTGTTTATTGCTCGTAGACCCACAGGCGAAATTTGCTCAGAAAGTTTGCAGCAGAAATATCCTGAACGAGACTGGATATTAACCAGAATAATGTGGCTCAGTGGTCTGGAAGTGGGTTTTAATCGCTCAGGTCAACAGGATACCATGCGTCGATATATCTATATTCATGGCTGTCCGGATAATAATCCTATGGGTATTCCAGATTCACATGGCTGTATAAAAATGCGTAACTCAGACGTGATTGCATTATTTGACAGGGTTGAGGTGGGTATTCCCGTCTACATTAATGAACACAGAGCTAATGCTTAATTATATCCTCTCTCGTATAGCCAGCGCCTGTATTGTTATTTTTGGTGTGGTTCTTATTGTTTTTATGCTTATTCATATGGTGCCGGGTGATCCTGTCGAAGTGATGCTGGGTGAGTCTGCTACTGCCATTGATCGGGAAGCTTTGCGCCATTCGCTGGGTCTGGATCAGCCCTTGTGGCAGCAATTTTATCAATTTCTTCAGGGCCTGAGCCATTTTGACCTGGGTCATTCCTTACACTCGAAACAAGCTATTTCGGAATTAATTGCAGCTCGCATTGGTCCGACTGTGGAGCTGGCGCTGGCTTCATTACTGGTTGCCTTTCTCATCGCTTTTCCACTGGGGATTCTGGCGGCGCTTAAAAAAGACCGCCTTGGCGATGCGGCAGCCATGAGTTTTTCTCTGTTAGGTGTTTCTATTCCCAATTTTTTAATGGGACCACTGTTAATTTTACTCTTTTCAGTCTTGCTGGGCTGGTTTCCTGTGAGCGGCAAAAGCGGACTGGATTCACTGGTTTTACCCGCACTGACTTTGGGCACAGCATTGGCTGCTGTGTTGTCGCGTATGATCCGAGCATCATTATTGGAAGTATTGAATGAAGATTATATTCGTACGGCAAAAGCGAAAGGTTTAAGTCGTGTTCGTATTATTGGCCTGCATGCTTTGCGTAATGCCATGCTGCCGGTGATTACTCTGATTGGATTACAAATCGGTGCGCTTCTGGCAGGCGCGGTGATCACTGAGATTGTGTTTTCATGGCCGGGACTGGGGCAATTAACCATTGAATCGATCCAAAAGAGGGATTATCCCGTTGTACAAGCCTGCATTTTGCTCATTAGTACCACCTATGTCGTGGTTAATACCCTGACTGATATTGTCTATGGCCTGCTCGATCCCCGAATCAGGCTGGGCTAGAAATTATGAAAAGTAAAACAGTATTCACGGCTAAAACAAGTGGCAAGTCCATTTTCCCAGGTGTAATATCATCCCGTTTTTCTGTGAAAGTCTATTTTTCTGTGCTGATTTTGAGCCTTTGGCTGCTAATGGTATTATGCGTGCCTTTTTTGGACTTGCGGCCAAACGATATTGCGCTTGAGAAAATACTGCACACAGGGGATCTAGCGCTTTTTTCAGGGCATGATTTCCCCGGCTCAGGCTTCCTGGGTTATGATGATTTGGGACGCTCATTATTTGATCGCCTGTTGGTTGGTGCCTATACTTCTTTCATGGTCACCTTTGGTGTGATCTTTGTTTCTTTGCTAGTTGGTACTATCATTGGTGTGCTCAGTGGTTACCTGGGCGGGCATTGGGATCACTTTATTGTCAGAGTCATTGATATTTTTATGGCGTTTCCCGGTATTTTACTGGCAATTGCGCTTGCAGGGCTTATGGGACCTGGAATTACTAATGTGATTATTGCCCTGAGCATCGTCAGCTGGGTGGGATATGCACGTCTTTCACGTGCACAGGTAATGGCAATCAAACAAAGAGAACATGTGCAGTCGGCAAAAGCACTGGGTGCTTCCCATTCGCGAATTATAATATTGCATATACTGCCTTTGATTGTGGCGCCCTTATTAATTGAGTTTACCTTTGGTATTGCCAGTGTGATCATTGCTGAAGCCGGACTGTCATTTTTGGGACTGGGCGTACAGGCACCTGAAGCATCCTGGGGCAGTATGATTCGAGATGGTACACAATACCTTCTTATGGCGCCTCACATGGTACTGGTACCCGGTGTTGCGCTTATGCTTGTGGTGCTGGCGGTTAATATGCTTGGTGATGCAGTGCGTGATAAACTGGATGTTAAGGGTAACTAAATAAGTGTTCTACCAAAAGTAGGCCCCATGAGGGGAAATAGTGAACATTCTTTATTTAACATCCGCATCAGAGCCTGTCATTCATTATTGTGCTCGGACTGCGTCAAATCGCCCAATA
>JAPVVU010000162.1 GCA_028571885.1 Gammaproteobacteria bacterium
ACTGAAGCAATGGGTGATGCAGTCGTTGCAGCTTTAACAGCATAAAGAGTCATTATTGATAAAGCTCTTTATAAAATAGGATTACACAGTTTAATAAATTGACAAAGTCAGGATAAAACTAATGACAAAAGAATATGATGTTGCAGTAGTGGGTGCCACAGGTGCTGTTGGTGAAACGATGATGGCAATTCTTGAAGAACGTGATTTCCCAGTGAGAAATCTTTATCCACTTGCCAGTGCTCGTTCTGCTGGTAGTAAAATTCAGTTCAAAGGAAAAAACTATACCGTTCAGGATTTGAGTGAATTTGATTTTTCTAAAGCACAAATTGGTTTATTTTCTGCAGGCGGCAGCATTTCAGAAGAGTATGCTCCCAAAGCAGCAGAAGCGGGTTGTGTGGTTATCGATAATACGGCTCACTTCCGTTATGACGATGATATTCCTTTAGTTGTACCTGAGGTTAATCCTCATGCGATTGCCGGTTATAAGAAACGTGGTATTATCGCCAACCCTAATTGTTCGACAATTCAAATGCTGGTGGCATTAAAGCCCATTTATGATGCTGTAGGTATTGAACGTATTAATGTCTGTACTTATCAGGCAGTATCAGGCACAGGAAAAAATGCCATCGAAGAATTGGCTGGCCAAACTGCTAACCTTCTAAATACTAAAGACGTTAAGACGGAGGTTTATCCCAAGCAGATTGCTTTTAATGTTTTACCCCATATTGATGTATTCCAGGACAATGGTTACACCAAAGAAGAAATGAAAATGGTGTGGGAAACAAATAAAATATTTGAAGATGATTCAATATTAGTGAATCCAACGGCTGTCAGAGTCCCTGTCTTTTTTGGCCACTCAGAAGCGCTGCATATCGAGACTAAAGAAAAAATCACAGCTCAGAGAGCAACTGAGCTGTTACAGGCATTTGATGGTGTAGAAGTGATGGATGAGCGCAATGATGGCGGCTATGCAACAGCGGTGACTGAAGGAGCCGGAAACGATGCTGTCTATGTCAGCCGAATTCGTGAAGATATTTCTCATCCACGAGGATTAGATCTTTGGGTTGTTGCTGATAACGTGCGTAAAGGTGCTGCTTTGAATAGTGTTCAAATTGCTGAAATACTGATTAGAGACTATTTATAATCAAGCTTTTTTTAAGCTATTTATTAAAGAATGAATTCAGGAAATCGTGATTTGGTCGGCAATTTTTAATTAATTTGCAAACTAGTTAATGTTTTTCTTGAATTTTTCAATTTAACATACTAATAATAATAGAGAATAAGTAAAGTTTTTCAGCAGATTGATGATTTTTTAGACAATCTGAGTGAATACTTACTAAATTTTGGTAATGATAAATCGCTTTAAAAATCACCTATAACTTATAATAAAGTTAAATAGATGGTTTTAATTGCAAATTTTTAAGTTTTATACTAATTTTTGATTAATTAAACTCTAGATCAATATGATCTAAATAATAAAAAAGGGAGCCAGCAAGTGCGGAAATCAATCCTTGCATGTACCGTATCATTCTTAATGTCACCTATGGCCAGTTGGGCGTTGGGATTGGGGGATATACAGGTTAACTCATCTTTAAATCAACCACTGAATGCAGAAATTGCCGTTCACTCGGTGACCAAAAAAGATCTTGATTCCCTACGTATCCACCTGGCGCCCAAGAACATTTATTCACGTGCGAATATTGAACGCAGTGATTATTTATCCAGATTTCGCTTTAAACTGATTCAGCGAAATGGGAAAAATTATGTTGCTATCACAACGAGAAAGCCTTTTAGAGAACCATTTGCTAACTTCCTGATCGAAGCATCCTGGAGTTCTGGTCGTCTGCTTAGAGAGTATACGATGTTGCTGGACCCGCCAGAATTTATTAAGAAACATGCTCGTCCAGTGACAACTGCGACAGCATCGCGTTCATCTCAGGTGAAACGAACTGAGAGCAAATCAACCCGGTCAGTCTCTGCAGCTTCTAAAAGTTCCTATACTACTTCTTCATCGACAGGTGAGATGAGCTATGGACCAACCAAAAGAAATGACACGCTTTGGAATATAGCTAATGACATGGCTCCAGAGAATGTGTCTGTTAATCAAATGATGATGGCATTACTACGCGATAATCCAGAAGCTTTTATCGGTAATAATATTAATAATCTTAAAGCGGGCTATGTATTAAGAATTAAAGATCGTGATAGCTTGAATGAAATAAGCAAATCAAATTCGAACCAACAGGTTAAGGAACAGTATCAAAGCTGGAAAGCTGCCAGAAAGCAAAAAACTGGGGCTAATATAGTTGATCGTAGTGATCGTAGTTCTGTAAGCACTTCAACTGATGGTCAATTGACTCTGGTTGCTGCTGGTAAAACAGAAGATGCTGATATGAAGGGTGATTTATCAGCTGAAGCAAAACAATTAAAAGAAAAATTATCTCTTGCTGGAGAAGATCTTGAGTCCAAGGAAATTGAGAATCAGGAGCTTAGAACGCGAATTAAAGAACTTGAAGATCTTTTACAAACTAAATCATCTCTGGTGGAACTAAAAGATGAAAGTTTGGCTGCTATGCAAAGACAAAAAGAAATGCAGGCGATGGATAGTCAGCTTGAATCAGACGTTGTCATTGATACACCGACTGAAATTGTAACAGTTGATGAAACAGCAGTTGAAGAAACTATGGTTGATGAAGCCGTAACTGATGAAGCCATAGTTGAAGAAACTATAGTTGATGAAGCTATAGCAGATGAAAAAATCGACATGACAGCACATATCGATCCATCTGTTGAGCTGGCCAGTGATGAAAAGATGCCAGCTGAAGTAGAAATGCCTGTCAGTGTTGATGAAATAATTACTGTTTCAGATGTTACTCAACCTGAACCAAAGCCTGCTATGGAACCGGTGCAAGAATCAAAACCCAAAAAAGTGGTTGCGCCTGAAGAAGAAATAGTTGATATGCTCCTCAGTGAAGAAATGCTGCCATTCACAGCTGGCGGTGGCGCACTCTTTATCGGGTTGCTTGCGTGGCTTGGATTACGCGGTCGCGGAAAGAAAGAAGATTCATTTGAGGAAAGTATTCTTGATTCTAAACTGGAAGGTGATGAAAGTGATTTCAGTGTAGATGATTCACAGTTAGTTGATTCTAAAACAGAAGTGCTTGCTTCTGATACAGAAACTTCATTTTTAAGTGACTTCTCTGCTGATGATATGGAATCGTTACAACCTGATGATACTGAAGCTGATCCAATTTCTGAAGCAGATGTCTTTATGGTTTATGGTCGTTACCAACAAGCTGAAGAATTATTACAAAGCGCCATAAAAACTGAGCCTGAACGTTTGGATTATCAATTGAAACTTCTTGAAGTTTATCATGGTGATAATTTGAAAGATTCGTTTGCTGTGCAGGCTGATGTTGTTAAAGAATTATTGAAAAAACAAAATGATGATTATGAACTGACTTCAGAATGGACAAAAGCAAAATCATGGGCAGAAAAGCTGGATATCGATATTGATATGCCTGATACCTTCGATGAAAGTGCTGCTGTTGATGATATTTCAGATGATACTCAATCATTAGATGAATCTACTGATAGCGAACTCTCTCTTGATGATCTTTCAGATGAACTTTCCCTTGAAAGTAAAGAAGTCAGTTTAAATGAAGATTCAATCCTGGGTGATGCTGATGATTCGGATGATGAATTTGATTTGTCTTTAGATGATTCTTTAGAAGGTGAAGAGGAACTCACTTTAGATGAAGTTGATGAAGAAACTTCTGAATTTTCTCTGGATGATTCGCAATTAGAGGATAATAAAGACGATTCTGATGATGAATTTAACCTCAGTCTTGAAGAACTTGATACAGATGAAGGTGCAACTGAGTTAGATTTAGATGAATCCACTCTTAATCTAGATGACAGCCTGGAGCTTGAAGATGACAGCCTGGAGCTTGAAGATGATAGCCTTGAACTTGAAGATGACAGTCTTGAACTTGAAGATGATGTTGATAATTCATTAGCAACTGAAGGTGATGAATTAGATTTACTTGATGATGATGATTTAGATTTTGATGACCTCGAAGATGATTTTCCTGAACTCGATGCAGTTGGTACAAAGCTTGATCTAGCAAAAGCTTATATCGATATGGGTGATATGGAATCTGCTTCAAGTATTCTTAATGAAGTCATTGATGAAGGTGATGAAGAACAAAAATCACAGGCTCAATCACTATTGGATCAAACGGGTTCTTAATTTGTTTATATCCGGTTACTATTTGCTTTAAATCGATGAACTTATGCACCCTGCAATTAAGATTGTTAACCTGGTTATCGTATCAATCTTTCTAACACAGGGTGGTTGGTCCACTTTACTTTTAACGGGAGCATTATTGCTCCCGTTTTATATTGTTCAGAGTGAATTATGGCGTCCAGCTATAAAAATGATTTTTAGACTAAAATGGTTTTTTATATCCATTTTGCTTATTTATTATATTTATACCCCTGATGTAGGACAATCAACGCAAACAATAATAAATCAAATTAGCGGCAATGTCGCTCCAGGTTTTTTTCGAATTTCTGTACTGGTTTTTATTGTATTTTCAGTTAATCTTTTTATTCGAACAACGTCAAAAGAAGAAATACTCTCCGCCTTACTCTGGTTATTTTTACCTTTGAAGTTGGTTAATTTTAATGTTGAACGGGTTTCTCTCAGAGCAATATTAACCCTTGAATATATTGAAGTGCTATCCCTGAGGTTGACAGAATACAAAGAAATAAAATCAATTGAGGAATCCAGGAATTCAAATGCCCATTTTTTTGCAAAAAAAAAATGGGCATTTTTACATCTCATTAAACATTCTGGTATAATCTTGCGCGAAATTCTTGAAGAAGCAGAAACTACATCGGGTAAATCCTATACGATTGACTGTTTGGAATCACCAAAATTCATTCAATTTGTTTTCCCTTTGGTGTTGTGCTTACTTTTTTATGCTTCTTTATAATCACTTTTACTTATAAAATTGTCACTTATAAAATCTGGCACTTATAAAACTATTTAATTTATAAAAATAGGGTACATATAAAATTATGCGTATTGCTTTAGGCATTGAATATGATGGTTCAGCTTTTTCAGGATGGCAAATACAGAATGGCAATCTTGCCACTGTGCAAGCTACTCTTGAAGCGGCTTTAAGCAAAATTGCTAATGAAAAAATAGAAAAATGCCAGGTTGCCGGCAGGACCGATACCGGGGTTCATGCAACAGAGCAAGTGATTCATTTTAATACTACTGCCAGGCGCTCAATGCGTTCCTGGGTGTTAGGTGTAAATCGATATTTAACCGGTCTTACTATTAGTGTATTGTGGGCGCACCCTGTTAATGATGAGTTTCACGCACGCTTTTCTGCGCAACGCAGGCGTTATCGCTATGTCATTTTCTCAAGACAGATCAGACCCAGTTTTTTACATAGACAGGTGTCCTGGGATTCAAGAACTTTAAATTTGTCACGGATGCAGGAAGCTGCACGGTACCTCATCGGTGAACACGATTTTAACTCCTATCGAACAGTAAAATGTCAGGCAAAAAGTGCTGTTAAAACGATTCATTGTCTGGATATTTCTCAACGTGGAGAATATTTTTATATTGATATTGAAGCAAATTCATTTTTGCATCATATGGTAAGAAACATTGCGGGTGTTTTAATCACTATTGGGTCGGGTGAAGAAGAGCCTGTTTGGGCAAAACAAGTTTTGGATGAATGTGACAGGACTAAAGGGGGGAAAACAGCACCCTCTGGAGGCTTGTATCTTACGCATATCACCTATGATAAAAAATTTAATCTGCCCCAGCTTGATTCTAAAACAATTATTTAGTGATTTTATCAATCCTGTCGAACACCGTTAACAAAGCTGTTTTTAACCTGGTACATACTACTACCCATTGCTTTAAAGTCATCCAGAACCATATATAAAATAGCAAGCTTATAATTATTACGTTTTGCTTTATTTATTTCTTCTGAAAGAAATTCAGAATTTAATTGCCGATTGGGCCGGGTGGTTTAGGTATCATGATCGACTCGATGTTTTAATTCAATATTGGCCTCATTTAATTCATTTGTGCATTGTTCAACTTTGAATTTAAGTATTTCTTGAGCATCAGTGAATTCTTTTTCTTTTAATTCATGTTTTTTAATAGATTCAGTCTGTAATTTAAGCATTGCTGTGATATTTTTTATAACAATTGATGCCACAATAATAGTCAGCAATATTGAACAAACAGAGAGTAAAAGGACTGTTTTATAAGCTGCCTGAATTTTTTTGTAGGCTTCAGTTTTTAGAAACTGGTTTTGGTGATTCTGATATAAAATAAATTGATCCATGAGAGAAATATTTTCATTTTGTCTTGGTATGGTATAACTTTCAAGATAGTCTGAGGCTTCTTTATTCTTTCCATTTTCAACAAGTTCGATGACTTTATATTGGCTGGCTACAATGTTTCGGGCGATTTCTCTTTGGATTTTCAGCAATGTTACTTCTTCATCCGTGAGAGTGGTCGCCATAAGTAATTCTCTTGTTTCCAGAAAGAGACCTCCCAACTCATGAAATTCTGAAAGAATTGCATCTTGTTCAAATGGATCATATTCTTTGCTTATTGTTTGCAGTTTAATAATGCGATCTCGGGATAGAGAGCGCATTTTATGCATATAAGCTATTTGAGTATTTTGTGTCTCAATTATCTGATAGATATCATTTTGTACCGTATTTAAATGCTTAAAACCAAAAATATTTGATAATATTGTCAGTACAATAATGAAACTAAATGAGACAAAGAGATATGTTCTGGCTTTTTTACTATCTAAATACATAATTTTTTTATAATTATTTATATAATCTCAGTATAGAAGAAAATACAAAAAACAGATAGCTAAGGAAAAGAAACTAAATAACTGTTCCTCCAAAAGTAGGCCCCATGAGGGGAAACAGTTAACAATGATCATCAGAACCTGGCATTTATTATTGTGCTCGGACTGCGTCAAATCGCCCAATAATAAACGCCAGGTTCTAAT
>JAPVVU010000163.1 GCA_028571885.1 Gammaproteobacteria bacterium
TATTATTGGGCGATTTGACGCAGTCCGAGCACAATAATAAACGCCAGGTTCTGATGCGGAGCATTAAATAATGAATGCTCACTATTTCCCCTCATGGGGCCTACTTTTGGAGGAACAGTTATTTAGGCCCCGGACAAGATAGTGAACGGTTTATTAGGAGATATGTAATGGAAAGAATGATTAAACAAACGCAGTGCTGGTTGGATAGTGTGATCATTGAACATAATATTTGTCCATTTGCAAAAAGAGAGCGAGATAAAGGGAGTATTCGTTTCACTGTTGATGAATCATCAGAGTTTAGCCAGGCATTGGAAAATTTAATTTTAGAATGTGAGCGGCTGGACGAAAATGCAGAAATTGAAACCACTCTATTTATCCTTGCAAAAGTTGGACAGGATTTTAATGATTATCTGGATTTTCTGGATATTGCCAACCAGCTGCTCATTGAACAAGGCTGTGAGGGAGTTTATCAATTAGCCAGTTTCCATCCTGATTATTGTTTTGCTGACAGTAATGTAGACGATCCGGCTAACTACACAAATCGTTCTCCTTATCCGACCTTGCATATCATTCGAGAAAAGAGTTTGGAAAAAGCTTTACAAAGCTATCCTGAACCCGAATTGATTCCTGAGCGAAATATCGATTATTGTCAAAACCTGGGCCTGGAGAAAATGCAGCAGATGCTGGCAGCATGTAAGAATAAGTGATTAGCGTTCAGTCATCAGAAAGAGTTAGTTTCCATTACTGTTAAAAATTTTTCGGGGGGGAGTCATTCAAAATTGAGTAGCATATTAATTGTTTCCAGCATGGAATCTGGATTGAGGTAATTAATACTGACAGGCCAGAAACTTTGGTCAATTTTTAATATTAAAGAGGGGTAGGAGTGGACGTTCATTTGCCGGCATTGAGCGATTTGTTTTTCCAGCTCATGTTGAGTCTGTTCTGCCTGTAATTCAGAGTGAAACAATTGTTCATTCAGGCCAATGCTGTCTGCCAGTTTAATCAATACAGAATTATCAGATGGGTTGAGTGCCTGTTGATAATAGGCTTTTTGAATGGCATTGATCATTAATGTTTCGTATTTGTGATCGTTATTGTCATCTTTTTTATCATTTTTTTGATCAAAGCTATGCGCTGCAATGACAGCGCGACAGGCCGGGTAGGTTGCTCGTCTGGGATAAGTTTGCTGCCAGTCATTCCAAAAATCGAAGTTAAATTGAATTCCGGGCACTTTTTGTTCAATACGCTGCCAGGTTGCATGCAATTGTTGACGCATTTCAGCAGGCATTGGAGAATCTGTATCGCTTGCCAGACCACCTAGCAGAGATATAAATTCCAACTCTTCTGGCAGTTGCGGGCGTAGTTGCTCCAATACAGGCTTAAAAGCATAACACCAGCTGCACATGGGGTCATGTATGTAGTATAGACAATTGATAGCACAGAACTCCCAGAAATTTAGACTAAATAACTGTTCTTAAATAGTATCCATTGAGTACCAGAATAAAAGGCGGATACCATTTCGGAATAGCTATTTAAAATGCTGCAAATTAAGTAACCATGGGCTCAACAGTGGTTATTAAGAAATATACGCTGAATAGTGACCAAATTATTTAATAGCTCAGAACAGGTGATAACCAGCGTTCTGCTTCCTCTAAAGATATACCTTTACGTTGAGCATAGTTTTCAACTTGATCCTTATGGACCTTACCCGTACCAAAATAACTGGCCTGAGGATGGGCTAAATACAATCCTGAGACTGCTGCAGCCGGCATCATGGCATAACTGCTGGTGAGTTCAATTCCTGTCTGTTCTTTAACATCAAGAAGCGACCACAGAGTGGCTTTTTCTGTGTGTTCGGGGCAGGCGGGGTAACCTGGTGCTGGACGTATACCCTGATATTGTTCGCTTATCAGGGCTTTATTGTCCAACGCTTCATCCGCAGCATAACCCCAGTACTTTTTGCGTACCAGTTCGTGCATGGTCTCTGCAAACGCTTCAGCTAATCTGTCTGCTAATGCTTTAAGCATAATGGATTGGTAATCATCATGATCTTTTTCAAACTCAGCCAGCTTAGTTTCAATGCCTATACCTGTGGTCACAGCAAAGGCACCGATATAGTCCTGCACTCCACTGTCTTTTGGGGCAATGGTATCGGCCAGACACTGATTATATTTACCCAGAGGCTTTTTCATTTGCTGACGCAGGAAATGGAAAGTTTCTAATACGCCCTGTCGGGAGTCATCCTGATAAAGCTCAACGTCATCATCATTAATGCTATTGGCAGGATAAAAACCAATAATGGCATTGGCTTTAAGCCATTTCTCACTGATAATTTTGTCCAGCATATCAGTCGCGTCCTGATAAACATTACGGGCTTCTTCACCATATTTTTCATTATCCAAAATGGCCGGGAAGCGCCCTTTCAGTTCCCATGTCTGGAAAAACGGACCCCAGTCGATTCTTTCTTTTAAATCAGCCAGCGGAAAATCGATGAATGTTTTACTGCCAAAAAAGGCTGGCTTTACAGGATGATAGCTGTCAGGGCCTTCATTCCAGTTAAGAGGCAGTTTATTCTTGCGAGCCTGCTCCAGGGTGATCTGGTTTGTTTTGCCAGTTTTCTTCGCCCGGGCATCCCGAATGGCCTGATACTCTTCAGCAACGGATTTTACAAAGCTGTCTTTCAATGTGTTAGACAATAAGCTCTGACTAACGCCCACTGCACGAGAAGCATCCGCTACATGGACAACCGGATTCTCATATTCCGGTTCAATTTTTACTGCAGTATGAATACTGGAGGTTGTGGCTCCGCCGAGCATAATTGGAATGCTGAAGTTCTGGCGCTGCATCTCTTTGGCAATATGAACCATTTCATCTAATGACGGCGTGATTAAACCCGATAAACCGATAATGTCACAGTTTTCTTCTTTGGCTTTTTTAAGAATATCGTCAGCAGGCACCATTACGCCCATATCAATCACTTCAAAATTATTACACTGCAGGACAACGCCGACGATATTTTTACCAATATCATGCACATCACCTTTAACGGTTGCCATTAATATTTTGCCATTATGACTGCTGACGGATTTTCCGTTTTTAGCGGCTTCAGCTTTTTGAGCATCAATGTAAGGCATGAGCCAGGCAACTGCTTTTTTCATGACTCGGGCTGATTTAACTACCTGAGGCAAAAACATTTTTCCACTGCCGAATAAATCTCCCACAGTATTCATGCCGTCCATTAACGGGCCTTCAATAACTTCAATGGGCTCATCAAATTTCAGACGAGCTTCTTCAGTATCTTCATCGATATAGTCAGTGATACCTTTGACCAGTGAATGACTGAGTCGTGCCGCGACATCCAGTTCACGCCAGCTGAGGTCAACAACGCGACCTTTACCGCCAATGGCATCGCCGCGATAATTTTCAGCCACTTCTAACAGGGCGTCTGTTGCCTTCGGGCTGCGATTCAGTACAACATCTTCTACTTTGTCACGTAAATCTTTAGGGATGTCATCGTATATAGCCAGCTGTCCGGCATTAACAATACCCATATCCATTCCAGCCTGAATGGCATGGTATAAAAAAACCGCATGAATGGCTTCACGAATAGGGTTGTTGCCGCGAAAAGAAAAAGAAACATTGGATACACCACCAGAAATTTTGGCATAAGGCAGCGTTTGTTTAATGACACGAGTGGCTTCAATAAAATCAACACCATAATTATTGTGTTCTTCAATTCCTGTTGCGATGGCAAAGATATTGGGATCAAAAATAATATCTTCGGGTGGGAAGCCCACCTGCTCAGTCAAAATTTTGTAAGAACGAGTACAGATGTCAATTTTTCTTTGCTGCGTATCAGCTTGTCCGTCTTCATCAAATGCCATAACAATGGTTGCTGCACCATATCGGCGAATCAATTTAGCATGATGAATAAAAAGTGCTTCACCTTCTTTAAGGCTGATGGAATTAACGATGCCTTTACCCTGTATGCATTTCAGACCAGCCTCAATGACTTCCCATTTGGAAGAATCCACCATGACAGGTACTTTTGCAATTTCGGGTTCAGCGGCTATCAGGTTTAAAAAACGAGTCATAGCTGCGACACCATCAAGCATGGCTTCATCCATGTTGATATCAATGATCTGAGCGCCGCTTTCAACCTGCTGCTGTGCCACTGAAACAGCTTCTTCGTAATTTTCTTCTTTGATCAGGCGTAGAAAGCGGGCTGAACCAGTGACGTTAGTACGCTCGCCGACATTAATAAACAGCGAGTCATCATTAATGTTAAATGCTTCCTGACCTGAGAGACGACATTGTTTGTCACTGTCAGGAATAATGCGTGGTGCGTGTTTCTCAACGGCTGCTTTTATGGCACGAATGGTATCAGGTGTGGTACCGCAGCAACCGCCAATAATATTAATATAGCCGGATGCCGCCCATTCTTCGAGCTGTTCAGCCATTTGTTCGGGAGATTCATCATAGCCGCCCAGTTCATTGGGCAGGCCGGCATTGGGGTGTGCAGACACGGCACAGCTGGAAATATTGGACAATTCTTCAACATAAGCACGCAGATCATCTGCACCTAAGGCACAGTTCAAACCAATTGAAATGGGATCTGCATGGTTCAAGGCATTATAAAATGCTTCAGTTGTCTGACCTGATAGTGTGCGCCCGGATTTGTCAGTAATGGTGCCTGAAATCATAATAGGGTATTCAACATCATGATCGTCAAAATATTTTTTCACAGCAAAGACGGCGGCTTTGGCATTGAGTGTATCAAAAATAGTTTCAATCAGTAATATATCCGCCCCCCCATTGATTAAACCGCGGGTGGCATCATAATAAGCATCAACTAACTGATCAAAGCTGACGTTGCGAAAACCGGGATCATTGACATCAGGTGATATGCTGGCAGTTCGATTGGTAGGCCCCAGAACACCGGCTACAAAACGAGGTATGCCATCTTTTTCTTCTGCTTCATCTGCAGCTTCTCGGGCAATTTGAGCAGAGGCGACATTTAACTCATAGGCCAGCTCTTCCATTTTGTAATCAGCCATCGCAATGGTGGTTGAGCTGAATGTATTGGTTTCAATAATATCAGCACCCGCTTCAAGATACTGGCTGTGAATTGATTTAATAATTTGCGGCTGAGTAATGGAAAGGAGATCATTATTGCCTTTGAGATCCGATGCCCAGTCTTTGAAACGCTCACCTCGAAAATCAGCTTCACCCAGTTCATACTGCTGAATCATTGTTCCCATGGCACCATCTAAAAACAGAATACGTTCTTTAAGTTGAGATTGCAGACGTGCAAAGCGTGGCTTACGGTTTTGCGCGCTCTTTTGCAGCGATGTGTTGGGTGTCGTATGAGGCATTGTGTTAGACCAATTATCCAGACTAAAAAAGCGTATTTTAGCAGGAATTAAAGGTCTTGTAGATTAGTTTTCTTTAATTTGCAGTTCTATTGCTTATCTCAATAAAAGGTATGAATAAAGTTGCACTTAGGGCTTTAGTCAGGACTTTAGAAAAGTCATAATCCTGTGCCTGAGCCCTTTAATGGGTGTGCGGTAGAACATACAGCAGGAACTCTTCTATAATTGCTGGATCCGGCAGTGAAGCAAACATAAAAAACAGCCAGATAGGTGCAAAAATGAGTGCATAGAGACGTAACATCCAGTTTGATTGTGCCAGCCACCAATCGGACATCTCATGCAGACTTTCTTCGGACAGAAAGGGCATGGTCATGGCCAGAAATATTACCGCAATGCCCAGAAATAACATCATATTAGGAAAGCCGGTGAAAGGCGCTGCGGCTATAATAATAAATCCCATCAGCATACGGATAACGATGACGGCATTAATCCAGCGAGGTGCGAAGAAGAAATGCAGTAATTTCTTCATAGGTGAGGTAAAAAGCAGAAGCATCAGGCTGATAAGAAATAAAATGCTGGCAATTGAGGTTATTATGTAAGCCATTTAGTCTCCATTATTATTTTAATTTTTTACTTAATTATAACGCCTTAAGAATTGCTGGCAATTGATTTAATTGATCTATCTCTATAAAAGGGGGATTAAGCACGGTTGGCCAGGGGGAATGATGGCGATTCAGCCAGATTGCCTGGATGCCGGATTGTTGAGCTCCTTGTATATCGCTGATTGGATCATCACCAATATGGATGACTTCTGATGCTTTTAATTTTTGCTTTTCTAATAATGAGTTGAAGACAATAGGGTGTGGTTTTTGTTGCCCTGCATCGGCAGCTGACCAGGAGAATTCAAATAGATGCCCCAGCCCAATTCGGTAGATATCTGCATTGCCGTTAGTGACAGCACCCAGTCGATAATTTGTTTTCAGTCTTTCCAGGGTTGGAATGACATCATCATACAGACTGACCTTATTTCGTTCGACAATATAGAAGTCAAAAGCATCTTGAATAAATTGTTGTTCCTGTTGGGGGGAATAACCCATTTCCTGCGATAATTGCGAAAAAGATTTTTTTCGTAAAGCCGTTAAATCATGGGCAATATGCTGGTGTTTCTTTGCCAGCTGTATGCGTTTATGACGTAATTGCTTAATGGAATACTGGTTGGGGATGTCGGGGTGGTGATTGGCAAACCACTGATGAAGTCGTTCTTCTGTACGCAGGATTGTGATCATGCAGGGCCAGAGAGTATCATCCAGATCAAAAGTCAGTAATTTGATTGCCATTTAAATAGATAATGCTGTTTTAATAAAAATGGCGGAACGGACGGGACTCGAACCCGCGACCCCCTGCGTGACAGGCAGGTATTCTAACCAGCTGAACTACCGCTCCGAAGTGGTGCATATTATAGGGAAATGAAAAAAAATTGCCAGTATTTTTTAATTTTATTTTAAAACTTCTGTTTAGCCGGGATATTTATATTCAGGAGCATCAATAGCAGGCTTTAAGTGAACCTTGTATAGAACGATTACATCCTGCTGGAAGCTAAAAATAATTGCTCACAGGCTTAACAAGGATAATCAGGAACTATATACTGA
>JAPVVU010000164.1 GCA_028571885.1 Gammaproteobacteria bacterium
CACCCTAGGTTTTGCTGGAATGGTTTAACGCTGAAAATAACGCCCGTGACTAAAGAGATGTCCACCAGAGCGCCCTTATAAAGAACTGCCTATAGCCCATAAAACTATTTCTGAGTACTTCTGGCGATAAAATTTTCAATGATCTGTTGCGTAATCTGACCTACCTGCATTCCCTCCAGTTTACCAGAGGGACTGAATAACAGCGTTGTCGGTGTGCCGCTTAAAGAGCCGGCACCCAGATGCTCAGTGGATTGGGCATCGCCCAGCAACAGGGGAAAGCTGATAAAATTATCTTCGGCAAAACGACTTACATCCTGTTTATTTCCCGGGCCAAAGCTGGGATAGTCCAGTGCGATACCTAATACAATTGCATTTTTATCTTTATGATCCTCATGAAAGCTTTGCAGTTCTGGCATCTCATCAACACAGGGAGGACATTTTGGCCCCCAGATATTAACCACCACCCATTTACCTTTCCCTATGTACTCCTGTATTGAATGTTTTTCACCATCCAGTCCCAATAATGTTAAGTTCGGCAATTTTTGCGCACTGACAAAACCGGAGTAATTTAAAACAAAAAATGTCAGTAAGGATATTAGTAATTTAGACAAGGTATTCTCCAGATTGATTCTACTTTTTGTACTGAAATAGTTATGCCCGTATTAAGACGCATCATGTAAGAAATGAGCGGCAATTAATGCGCTATTATGATTAGACAGTATAAATAATAATAAGCCAGGATTTTATACGTAATGACCGATCTGGCAGCAGCAGTAATCTATAGTTCTGTCTGTTTTAAAATATCAATAATAATCTGCTCCATAGGCATTGGTTTGGCAATACCATAGCCCTGTGCATAATCCACTCCGATACTCTCAAGTTTTTTGAGGATCTCAGCATTTTCCACAAATTCCGCAATAGTCTTAATATCCATAACGTGACCAATCTGGTTAATCGCCACAACCATCGCACTATCAATGGGATCGTTAATCATATCTCTAACAAAGGAGCCGTCAATTTTAAGAAAATCTACCGGGAAATTTTTCAGGTAGCCAAATGATGACAGCCCGCTGCCAAAATCATCCAGAGAAAAATAACAGCCCATTTTTCTTAGCCGGGTGATAAATTTTAATGCTTTGCTGTAATTAGAGATAGCGGCTGTTTCGGTAATCTCAAAACAAATTGAACGGGGTGAAATACCGGGTGTTTCCAGCTTATTAATAATAAAGTCAAGAAAACTATCATCACCTAAAGTTTGCCCCGAAAGGTTAATTGACAGCAGACAATTTTCCATCTTATTTTTCAGTAAACAGCTAAACGCTGCATTGACTACCCAACGGTCAATTTCAGGCATCAGGTTATAGCGTTCAGCCGCTGGCATAAAGGCAATTGGCGGGATAATTTCTCCCTGTTCGTCTTGCAGGCGTAACAGGATTTCAAAGTGCAGCTCTTTACTGCCATCCCCCTTAACCGGCACAATGGGTTGCGCGTAAAGAACAAAATTGTCCTGTTCCAGCGCCAGTTTGATCTGCGTCATCCAGCGAATTTCTCCCTGACGCTTAATCAGCTCATTATCATCAGCCTGATAAACATGTACCCGGTTACGTCCACCGTTCTTAGCTGCGTAGCAGGCGATATCGGCATAACTCAGTAACTGACTGATACTGTCCAGCTCCGAATCAATCAACACCAGGCCTATGCTGACGCCCAGAGTAAAGGACTTATCCTCCCAGCTAAAGCGAAAATCTTCGAGTAATTTGAGAAACGTATTTGCTACCCGTTTAGCCTGTGCCAGAGGGCAGTTTTTCATTAAAACACCAAATTCATCACCGCCAAGACGAGCAAGGGTATCCGTATCACGGATAAGCTGATGGAAACGATCAGAGAGCTGACGCAATAATTGATCACCCGCGATATGGCCGCAGGTATCATTAACTACTTTAAATTGATCCAGATCCATATACAGAAGACTGTGCGTTTTTCCCTCTTCCCGGGCACTGTCCAGCATATTTTCCAGACGAATTTCAAACTCCTGCCGGTTGATCAGTCCGGTCAGTGCATCGTGACTGGCTTGCCAGCTTAGCTCTGAGGCCATCTTTCGGGAACTGCTGACATCATGGAAGACCAGTACCACCCCGGTGATAACATCCTGCTTATCACGAATAGGTGCAGCTGAATCTTCAATGGAATATTCAATGCCATTGCGACTGATCAATTTTGAATGTTTTGAGATTTCAATAATTCGTTTTTCCTGTAAACAGCGCTGCACAGGATTTTCTACCAGCTGCCCGGTGATTTCATTATAAACCCTGAACACTTCGGGCAATAATCGCCCAGTTGCATCATTTTTACTCCAGCCAACCATCGCTTCAGCGATAGGATTTAAATAATCCACATAGCCCTCAGCATTGGTTGTGATCACGGCATCGCCGATAGACTCCAGGGTAACCTGAGCCTGCTCCTTTTCCCGGTTCAAAGCATTCTGAATTTCCTTACGATCAGTGATATCACGAATAATACTGACATAGCCGACTAAGTGGTTCTGTTTATCCTTAACTGCCGAGGTTAACACTTCGCCGGTAAAAGATTCACCACCTTTACGCATGAGATTTAATTCGTCACCAAAAAGTTGCTTGAATCCCTGTGTCATTTTGATGTAATGTTCGTAATCACTCCTGTTTTGATAGATGAATTCAACACTTTTACCCACTAACTCCTGCGGGGTATAGTTAAACATTCTAATGACTCTGGGATTCACCATAATGCATTTATAATCAGTATCAACAAAGATAATAACATCAGCAATAGAGTGAAAAATGGCTTCAAACTGGGCCTGACTTTTCAACAAGGCATTTTTTGAATCACTTAATTCCTGAACTCTGGAACGAACGGCAGAGGCCATTTCATTGAACTCATCCGCCAGCAGTCCAATTTCATCCTGACTGTTAACCTGCACATTAATGTCATAGTTTCCCTGGCGAATCGATTCGGTACCGCGCATCAGAACGCCCAGGTGACGGGTCAGAAAATAGCCGGTCAAACCCAGTAGAAAAGCGGTTAATATGATTTCTATATTGGCGATTAAAAAGCCCTGATGCAGGATTTTTTCTTTACCCTCAATAAACGAGGCAATTGAAAGTCCGTAGCGCACTTCACCCACTTTTTGTCCTGAAACGCTCAACGGCGTCATACCATTAAAAATGCGCTGTTCCAGTGCGCTTTTTACATCGGGATCCTGTACCGGCAGCTTAGCCATTCTAAAATTATCTGTTTGTGCGTATATTTTATTCTGATCATCAATAACAATAAGATACTCGAAACCCTGGCCATCAACCCCCTTGAGCTGATTAATAATGTCAGCCAGTATTTCATAGTCACGCTGAAACAGTGCAACACTCAATGCAGCATCCAGTAATGGATTAATCGCCTCTATACGCAGCACCGTTTGTTCTTCAATGATGTCATTACTGAGGCGTAAACTATTGCTCAGTAACAGACCCAGCATGACCATTTCAATGATGATACTGGCCAGAATTAATTTGACTCGCAAGGAATGACGGATAAATTTAAACATAAAAAAAACTTAATCGAATACCTTAATAAATTTATCCATACTGATCATATCTTTATCATCAATCCGTTGAAAACCTTTAAATATATATTTCTGACCCTCTGGTGTTGAATCAAACTGAATGAGCAAAGTCTGTAATTGTTTGATTGTTTCGGCTGACAAGGTTTTGCTGCCCATTAACATAAATCCCGGCACTTTTTCAGTAGTGACCAGAACACGCAGTTGATCCTTGTCTTTAGAATTAAGCCTGCGCCACATTTTTATACCCGTTACAGCGGCATCACTGTCATGATTCAACACCGAATAAATGGAATTACTATGGGTTGAAGTCCTGATTATTTTATAGTCAGAGTCTTTCAGATCATGCTGCCGTAATTGAGCAAGCGCTATCTGAGTCAGAAGAGTGATGGGCGGCGTAGCGGCCAGAGTCTTTCCCCGTAAATCTTCAATACGCTGATAAGGTGAATCTTTGCTGACCAGAAAATATCCCTGTATTTTATTGCGGGTCATGGCAATGCGTTGATAGCCGTCATGCAGCTCGGCATAACGGCCATGATGAGGGCCGGTGAAAATAAGATCATATTCACTGTTTTTTGTACGCTGAACAAACTCTTTAAAATCCGGAGCGGTTACAATGGAAACTTTTCGTCCCGTTTTTTTTTCAAGGTATTGACTGAACCCGGCATTATGTTTAATCAGTTTGCCAGGACTGACATAGGGAAAAATCCCCAGTGTTAACACGTCTTCATCAGCCAGGGCTGATGGAGACAAAAACAGAAAAAGTAAACTGAACACTATATTTTTCATGACACTTATATTTTTCATTTGACTGTCTTTCCTATTTATACAATCAGCCTTATACAATCAGCGTAAATACATTGATTATTTTTCAAACGGTTTTATTAATTGGCGAATCACATCATATTCGCTATCACTGGTAGCAGAAAAACCATTATATTTTTTATCAACCGACTGAATAATTGCAAGATGTTGCGGATTCTTTGTATCAAGATTGAGAAAAGCATTCTGGATCTTATGCAGCAACTCGTCACTCACATTTTCACTGACACTGATATTATAGGGCGGTAAATCATTCGAACTATACAATATTCTTAAACCTTTCCCCTGCCATTTATAAGCCATGGTATCTTTTAATATGCCCGCATCAAAATCACCATTATTAACTGCGCGGGCAATATTATCGTAGTGCCCCAGAAACTTATAGCTGCCTAACTTTTCCAGGGGAACACCCGCACCGACGACCACTGCACGCTGTAATAATGCCGCCTTGTCGCCAAAAGCAAATGTTTTACCAAATAGCTGATCCAGCGTTTTTATCGGACTTTTGTCACTGACGACAATCATTAGACGAAACGATCCTTTGCCCTTTGTAACTGTTTTCACTACCAGACGCGTATTACTTCTTTTGTGTGCTTTGAGGTAGGCAACAGGTGTGAGATACACCAGATCAACTTTTCCCTTGACGGTATCATCAATTGCAGTTTTCATATTTGGGGACAGTTTAAGTGAAACCGGTATGCCGAGAGTGTTGCTCAGATAAGTCGTTAAAGGTGATAAACGTTGATGCATCACTGCAGGTATATCCATAGCAACAGAACCGAATAATAATTCCCTATTGTCCTCACCCTGTTCGGCAGCAGCAATAGACAGCCAATGAGTGAACACAAAAAATAAAATTAATAGAATTGATTTATGCGTCATTATGATTAGTCTCATTTCTGATCGTATTATAATGAGTCACTCTGTTTCTCCCATTGTTTTTACTGAAGTACAATGCCGTATCAGCATATTTATAAAATTCAGTCGTCGTTATGATCTTTTCCGGATCAGGAATGCTTGCAACGCCCGCACTGATGGTTATCTTAATTGTATTGTTTTCCAGAATATGTTCTTGCTGTTCAACTGTCTCACGTAATTTTTCTGCAATCTCAAGGGCATCTTCAGGCGCTGCTCTCTTACACAGGATGACAAACTCCTCACCTCCCACGCGGCAAAGGATGTCGGTTGCACGTATTTGTGATTTCATAGTAGCAGAAATATCCCGGAGAATAATATCACCGGTATCATGACCATAAGTATCATTAACATTCTTAAAAAAATCGATATCTATTATTATCAGGCTATTGGCATCACCATGGCGCAGAGACATTTCCACCTCAGTTTTCATCAATTCTTCAAAATGCCTGCGATTAAACAAACCGGTTAATCCGTCGGTAAACGACAGCCGTTTAAGCTCATCATTGATTTGTTTCAATTCGGCAGATTGTTGTCGAAGATGTTCATTGGTTTTATGCAGTTCCTGATCAGCAAACTCTATTTTAGTTTGTAACTGCTCATTAGCATGATTAAGCTGACTTCTGAGCAGATTAAACTGAGTCGCCAGCATGCCGAATTCATCATTGGATATCACCGGCAGTTCACCCCTGATAATGCCTTTTTCATCGACATTATCAGACAAAGACTTGGAAATTATGTTGACGGGTCTGATAATGGCGTAGGAAAGGGCAAAAAATTCAACAATAGCAATGATCAGGATAATCATGGCTTCTCGTTTAAGTGTTGTATATTGCTGCAGATTAATACGCTCAGTAATACTGGTGGTATCCATTTCCAGAGTCAGCACACCAATATTCTCATTAGCCAGCATAATATCTTCAGTGAAGACAACTAAAGACTCGTTACTGGGCTGATTTTTATTGCCCGACTCTGCCATGGCATTACCTTTGCTGTTGACAACTCTGGCGTAACTCACGTCTTTAGTTTTTGTAATTTCATCCAAAAGTAGTTGAATAGTATGATAATCATAGCCAATCACGCTATAAGCCAGTGATTTTGCCATAAATTGACTGAAATCATTGCCTCGCTGATTTATTTCAGTCAGTAAATTCTTCTTTTCCTGTTGTATTGCTAACCAGCCGCTCACGGTTAAAGCAATAGCTAACATTGTCACCAGAATTAATAATATTTTCTGACGAATACCGAAAGTGAAAAAAAATGGACGCTTTATACTGAGCATATGGTGAATATTTCGATTTATTATTTTTATTATGATGATGAGAATATCAACTGGAATCATTGATAACGCTAGAAAAACACTTTTACGCTTTCATACGTTCCAGACTATAAGCTTATTAATGAATACTAGTTCACGTTCTTGGCAAATTCAAGTTGACAGCTGACAAATATAAAGGAGTAAACAGGTGCTGAGTATGCAGACAAACACAATGGGACATCGTTAAGAAGATTGATAGAGCGAGTGGCAGGCAGCCTGATAAGTTAAGGCTTTACGTAAGTATTTAGCGTGTATTTAGCGTGTATTTATTATTGACCAAAAGCCTGTGGTTGCTTATTTTTCTGACTTTGATTGTCTGAACGAAGCGGCTTCTCGTAACAGAAAGCAAAGTCAGAAAAATGAGTGACCA
>JAPVVU010000165.1 GCA_028571885.1 Gammaproteobacteria bacterium
ATAGCTAGTAGCCGTTTGCCAATTACTGGAAAGACATCCTGCAGCACCGGATACACATTGGAACTGATATTCGACTATTCCTGAGGCATCAGAAGCAATAATTGCTTCCATACTGACAGTGGCACGCCCCGTTGCGTGCGGCATATTCATCCAGGCCATTGGATTTGGGACTGGTGCCGCCGTATCATCCGAGGCAACTGGAATGGAACCGGATATAAAATATTGACCCTGGCTGCCATAATCCGAATAATTACTGCTGCCTGTACCCTGAATTGACAAATAATAACGGCCACTGACAATTGACTGATTCAGCTGGCTTACGGTATCATCTACCCGATCATTCATAGCCACCTGATTACCTGCACTATCAAATAGTTTCACCAATAAATCCAGATTACCACCCGCCGTATAACGGTCCTGATGTGCAGGTGTGATGGTCAAATCCAGATTGCCGCCTGCCGCATCAAAATAGAACACATCGACATCTGATGAAGAGCTGATAATTCCCTTATTATCAGCGGCTTCATTATAAAAATCATTTTTAGGTGTCGTTGCTGAGACATTACCCAAAGGATCTGAAATTAAACGTGATTGTGCGAGCAAAGCGTCAGGATGATCATCAGAACGCCCATTAAGCTGACTCGCTATAATGGCAATATCGTCTTGCTGATTATTGGCATCAGGATATTCCCCTTTACTCCATTGAGACACATTTCGGTTATAGCCGGTGCCCATTAAAGGCCCCCAGGAAGTACTGCCGCTGCCATGTCCACCATAATAACTACTGCTGCTGGTGGCATCATGAGACAGACTCAGATTATGTCCCAGCTCATGAGATGATGCCTCGCTGACATAATCCGGACGGCCACCACCCAGGCGATTGTAATAAACCAGTGCAGGCGAGTAATAGCCATAATTGGTACGACCCCAAACACCGACATAAGCCACTCCACCGGCACCCTGAGCAGGCATCGCATTGCCATTAGCATCAGTATCTCTGGTAATTAGAATTCTACCTGTCGTAGGACCAAAACTGGACGGCTGCTCGGTGGTCACATCAATATCAAAGGCAGCATAATCTTCCGCAATTCTGCGCCATATTTCTGCGACATTCGCTAATTCTGATGAACTGAATGAACCTGGAAGACCATCCAGATCATAAGGTTTAGCAAGCAGTGGATCAACACTATTATTCCATGCTGTGCCGGAAATGGTATGCCCGTCAAAATCAAGAAAAACAACGTTACCTGAACCGGGTTTACTGTGTAAGGTAAAAACATTGGCAGACGTCAAGTCAGCATCAGGCTGACCATCAACTGGTGAGCCGTATGATGTATCTTCTATCGCCGTAAAAGTATCACTATAGAAAACACCACCATTATCATCTATGCGAAGATGTTTTATATCCTGATTGGTAAAACTAAACTTATGCAGCCATTTCATCGCCTTGTCTTTAGCAGGAGCAGGTAGACTTTCAAGCCTGTCTTTCAGCTTGCTCGCTGGAAGACTATCCAGATCAAACGCATGTCCAAGACCAAACAGTCTATTGGAGTTGGCGTGAACAGATAATGGTAACAATAGAGAAAGGAGCAAAATCACTTTCTTTGGATTGAGCAAACGCTGAGATATCATGATATTTCCCGGACTTGATTAGTTGAATAAACTCATTAAATTATTTCAGCCAAGTCTAGCAAGAGTAATAAAGTTATTTGTTACCTTATTCACAATATTAAAAATATAACGCCCAATAATAACCGGATTGTCGACTTCATCCCAAATAAGATAAGCCATACAATCCTGGCAAGTCAGCCTGATGATGTACTTTTCAGCAAAATGCCTTGTATTCGTCATCATGAGAAATTACCATGTAAATTAGCCTACAGGGAGACAGAATAAAGTCATGAGTATCAATTTTTTAATCGGCGGTAATACAAACACACAAGTACATTTTTCTGCAAAAACAGCCAATCGACACGGTATGATTGCTGGTGCAACGGGGACAGGTAAAACCGTTACCCTGCAAATTCTGGCAGAAAATTTTTCCAAAATAGGTGTGCCGGTCTTTCTTGCTGATGTAAAAGGTGATCTATCCGGCCTGGCAAGCAGTGGTATAATGAATGATAAAATTCAGTCCCGCATTGATAGCATTAAAATTGACAACTATTCTAATCATGCCAATCCAACACTCTTCTGGGATTTATTTGCCAGACAAGGTCATCCTGTCCATACCACTATCTCTGAAATGGGGCCACTACTGCTATCCAGTCTATTAGAACTCAATGAAGTTCAAACAGGTGTCCTCTACAGTGCTTTTGCTATTGCTGATGATAATGGCCTCTTGTTACTGGATTTAAAAGATCTTCGCAGCATGCTCACCTGGGTTGGTCAAAATGCCAAATCACTCTCAATGGAATACGGTAATATCAGTGGTTCCAGTATTGGTGCGATACAGCGCCGCTTACTGGTGCTTGAGCAGCAGGGTGCAGAAAAACTATTTGCTGAGCCCGCATTAAAACTCAATGATTTAATGATCACCGATTTTTCTGGTCAGGGTGTGATCAGTATTATGGATGTGACAGATTTGATCACCCGGTCTCCCCGAGTCTACGCCTCTTTTTTAATCTGGTTGCTGGCTGAATTGTATGAGCAGCTCCCTGAGGTAGGTGATCTGGAAAAACCTAAGCTGGTGCTGTTTTTTGATGAAGCACACTTATTATTTGATCGTGCTCCCCGTTCACTGGTTGATAAAATTGAACAGGTAGTTCGTCTTATTCGCTCTAAAGGTGTTGGTATTTACTTTATCAGCCAAAGCCCGTTGGATATCCCTGAAGACATCATGGGACAACTGGGTACTAAAATTCAGCATGCGCTGAGAGCATTTACGCCTAAAGATAAAAAAACAGTGAAGATGATCGCTGAAACATTCAGGGAAAATCCATCTCTGGATACTAAAACAGCCATCACAGAATTAAGAACAGGGGAAGCACTGGTTTCTGTGCTGGATGACAATGGCGCCCCGACGCCAGTGGAAAGAATTCTAATCAGCCCGCCGGCTTCGCGTATTGGCCCTCTTAATGATTCTGAGCGCCAGGCCATTATTGATCGTTCTCCTTTAAAAGGACGCTATGATGAATTGATTGATAGAGAATCTGCTTATGAGATTTTAAAACAACGTGCTGAGCAGGCGCAAAAAGCAGAACAGGCTTCAGCTCAGGCATCAAAGACACAAACTCAATCAGCAACGAAAAAAACTTCATCAAGCCGGCAAAGCTATACCGAAGCCATAACAAAAAGTGTTTTACGCTCACTTGGGAGTTCACTTGGCAGGCAGATTGTGCGCGGTATTATGAAAACACTTTTAGGGAAGTGAAAAATTGCTGGGGAAGTAAGACCTTCCCGGACTGAAAGACCTTAACAATTCATTTAGCAGTTAGTCATTTAGCAGTTAGCTAAATAGCTGTTCCGAAATGGCATCCACTTTTTATTCAGGTGTCGTACCAGAGCATGTGATGCATTATTTGGGACAGTTATTTAGCTCGCTTGCATCAGGTGATCCAGTTCACCATCCATATGCAGTTCTGTTAACTCTGTCAAACTACCGATCCATTTTCCGTTGACTGTTATCTGGGGCACTGTTCGAGCCCCATCTGTCACCTTTTGATATTCTATTAGACCTGCACGATCCATATCAACCCGAACCTCTTCATATTCGATATTCCATTTATCCATTAAGCCTTTGGCACGAGTACACATGGGACAGGTTCCAGTACTGTAGATTTTTACTTTACTCATATTTTACCTATTATTTTCTTTTGCATTAAGCAAATTATATCACAAACAGCCTGGTACCCTGGCTGCTCAGTTTGCAAGTGTTTCGATAAATACTTGACTATGATTGCGATTAATCTCTGTACCATTCAGATACAGATTAATAACACTCAAAGTATCGCCCTTCACTTTAGCAGCAATATGATCAGGGCTGATGGTATAGCGCCCCAGTGTTTTTTCCGTCGGCCATTTAATATGCAAATAACTGACATAAACTAATTCCGAACAAACAATTCGGTCACTGGTGCTGATATCAAAATTAAAGTCATAGGATTTACCTAATTGGCGAAAGGCATTTCTGATCACTTCACGTGACTGCATTTCTGACATATGCTTGTCTCTCAATACAACCATGTCGTCAATATTCATAAAATGGCTCAATGGATCAAGCTCCACTCCTGAACGTAAGGCTTCAATAATATAATGGCCATTTTTTATTTTCTGCTGCCAGGGTTTGACGAGTGGATCATCCCATAAACCTAATTGTTTAAGCTCTTTTTCATTCCCTACCCAGATAGCCGCATGCCCCCAATAGCCGGGTATAAATTTATCGGTTAAACGAAAAGGGGTTTTCTCCAATAAAATATCACCTGCGTGTAAACTCTTTAAAAGTTCACTGTGTATCTCTGTCTGCTGATAAAGTTTACCTTTTCGAGTCTCAACCAGACCAACCGTATTGCCAAAAATCAGACTCAATAAATTGATGCCCTCTTTTTCCAGTTTAATTAATGAATCACTGCTTGCAACGGTATAAAATTTAATTTTATTCTGCAAAAAAGAGAGTGTTGAATGATTTTGCATCATCTGATAAGAAGGACTTTGCTCAATGAGCATTCGCAAATAGAGCATATTATTTTTTGCTGGATCAGAAGTCCTATTTTCATCATCAGGCAAATAAGCATCAATACGTTTTTGATAATATTTAATGGCATATCTGACTTTTTCTCGATTTATCACAGAATTAAATGCCAGACTCGCATCTAACAGATGATTACTGGATAAACCAAAGCCCTTGTCAGGCTGATCAATAATACGTCTGAGCTCTTCTTCCTGTTGAAACATAGAAACTATCAGTAAATAATTATCATACAGATTTAAAGCCGCTGAAAGCGATAACATAATGCCTGTCAGTTTCACTGTCTGTTTTTTTGAAACAGGCATGTTTGAGACAGGCTCCAATGGAAAATCATATATCTTCAACCAGCATGACCTTGATTTAACTATCTGAAACAGCTGGTCACGTAAATCAAGGTGGGTTTTAATCGCCTGTTTGAAGCGCTTAAGATTGGCTGCTGACAGATAATCATTTTTTCTGAGATCTTGTTGTAAGGATGCAAATAATTCCAGACTGACGATTCTCTGATGTAATGACTCTTCGATTAAAGAATAATAGGATTCAACATCCTGCTCTAATTGATAGGCACGCTCAGCCTGAGCTTTTGCAGAAGCATTTAATGCATCCAGACAGATCGCCTGGACATTACTTTGAAATGCCAATAGAAAAAAGATAAAAGTGGGTATAATAAAATACTGAAACATGGCAATGAGTGACTCTGTTTTCGAATAAGAATTATGATAGGACAAATTCACTGATCAATCTGTGATAGCAACTGCTTTTCTTAATTGATCTTCATCAAAAGGAAAGGTCAACGTATTAAAAATTGAAAAACGTGAGCTCACACGCTCAAAACGTTCGATATTAACCTTGTCTAAAAAAATAACCACATTGATAGCTTGCTGGTGTTGAACGCTGGCTAATATAGATTCCAGAGAGCTGGTTCTATCTCGAAAATCCGTCTGAAAATTAAATTCTGCAACGAGCATAGCCACTGGATTTTTTTTCAGATAACTAATGGCTTTGCGCGGTGTTTTAACCATCACCACCTCATACCCCATTGTTTCATACAAGGCGGTAAAATCAGGATAGCCGCCCTGCTCCACAACAGCAAGCAGTGTTTTTCCTGGATTTATTCCTGAGAGTGTCATTTATTCTACTCTGGCTGCAATAGTTACAAACAAGTAACTGATTGATTTATTGTAAATATCATCATGATTAGTACATGTTTTTTCTTAGCATGTGAATTATATCAGAAATGATTCTAAATTTCTGACAGTGCTGAAACTGATCAATTGAAGTATTTTGTTAAAACACTTAAGCTAATATTATTGCTATTAAAATTTGCTCAAACTGTTAATCTTGAAATAAATTGTAAAAGTGTTTTTTTGTATTTTTTACACTATAGCAAGCCCAGATCTAAAGCACAGTGAACAATGGCCTTTGTTTTTCGGTCTGATGCTCTATTATTGTCAAGCGTCTCGAGTAAGCATTCAACCTCTTCGTTATTGAGGGCTTTAGGCAAGGAAGAAAGTTGCCAATTGGCTGGATAATTGGCGACACCAATTAGATGATTGACCTGATCTCCACACGTTGTGCGATAACGAAAATAGCCTCTTAATGCAGTGATTAATACACTGAAATTGCCTGAGGTACTATAGCGTTTTTTCTGCCTGTTTATGAATTGGCGAACATCTTCTGGTTTAATGGCTGAAATTATGACAGGGGTTTCAGAAAACTTTTCAGAAAGTAATCTTTCAGTTATACGAAGGTATTGGCGACGTGTTTTTTGGGCAAGTCCTTTTACATGATTCATATAATTATCATAAGCTTGTAATTCTTCATCTGTTGGAGTTACTTTTCTGCATGAAGAGGTTGTTATCCCGTTATCATTGAGAATACGGATAAGATGAATGAGTGCTGCATGCATGATACGGACAGAAAGGTAGGAGTTTGTACAGGTACATTCTAGTAAGTGCCCATTAATAAATTCTTCTATCGTTGCCTCATTTATATGAAGAATATCAAGGTTGGATTGAGTTACCCAGTGAGCAAAATGAGCAATACAATGAAAGTATGATTTAATGGTTTTCGATGAGTAGGACTCTTGAATAAAATATTTTTTATAAGCTTCAATATAAGGAACTAATGGGCTTTCAGCTAGCCAAAGAGTTGATTGATTAAAGGAATTCATAGTGATCTCCTAAACTGGTGGTTATTCCATTTAGAATATCAGTAAAATTATGTGACGTTAATTATTTTTTTTATGGGCATGAACACAATGCAATGGTGCTTTACAGGCTATGCTTATTTATAA
>JAPVVU010000166.1 GCA_028571885.1 Gammaproteobacteria bacterium
TCTTGCCTGATTGGGGAAGGGTACTGTCATAAGCAGATACATTAATTTCAGAAAGCGTCTCAACCTGTAATTCTTCCGGTACGCCATCCAGTGTCATATAAAATGGACGTCTTTCCTGATTTGGATGTCCGGTTCCCGTGACTTTGATATGGTATTCTTCACCATGTAAGGTAATTAGAAATTCTGTCGGTGCACTTTGAGTGGACGCTTCACTTTCACCCATGGGTTCGAGATATTCAGGGGTAAGGGTGCCGGATGAACGTTGTTCCAGAAATTCTTTGCCAATATCCGGGAACATTGCATAGATGATGACATCTTCCTCAGTTTTAGCCAGCTCACCAATTTCAGCTTTAAGACGGGCGAGTTCCGGTTTAAGCAAGTCAGCAGGGCGGCATTCAATGACGTCTTCGTTGCCAATAGCCAACTGCTTGATTTTTTTATTTATTTTACCTGGTGCCTTGCCGTATTTCCCCTGAAAATAAAGTTTTACTTCGTTGGTAATTGTTTTGTAGCGTTCCCCGGTTAAAACATTCAGCACTGCCTGGGTGCCTACAATTTGTGATGTCGGCGTAACCAGAGGTGGATAACCCAGTTCGGCACGAACTCTTGGGATCTCATCGAGGACATCATTCATGCGAGTGAGTTCGCCTTGTTCTTTTAGCTGGTTGGATAAGTTAGAGATCATCCCTCCAGGCACCTGATTAACCTGTACCCGGGTGTCCAGCCCTGTAAATTCACTTTCAAATTGATGATATTTCTTGCGAACCTGATAAAAATAGCCGCCAATTTCCTGTAAGGCTGGTAAATCAAGTTTGGTGTCATAAGGGGTGTTATGCAGCGCAGCAACCATACTTTCTGTGGTTGGATGACTGGTGCCTTCAGCGAATGATGAAATGGCGGTATCAATGCCGCTGCAGCCCGCTTCAAGCGCCTTGATTTGACACATTGAGGCTAAACCGGCTGTGGCGTGTGAATGAAGATGTATGGGAACATCCAGAGAATCTACCAGCGCTTTGACTAACTCTGATGTGACATAGGGGGTCAGCAAACCTGCCATATCTTTAATCACTATAGAGTCACAGCCCATTTCCTGCATCTGTCTGGCCATTTTGACAAAAAGCTTATTGTTGTGAACCGGGCTTGTGGTATAACAAATCGCGCCTTGAGCGTGTTTATCGTTTTTCTTTATTGCTTTAATTGATGATTCGATATTGCGAATATCATTCATGGCGTCGAAGACGCGAAAAACATCAATACCATTTTGTGCAGATAATTTAACAAACTCCTTAACAACATCATCTGAATAGTGGCGGTATCCTAATAAGTTCTGACCTCTGAGGAGCATTTGTAAGCGGGTATTGGGCAGAGCCTGTTTTAACAATTGCAGACGTTCCCAGGGATCTTCTTTTAGAAAGCGGATGCAGCTGTCAAATGTGGCGCCTCCCCATACTTCCAGAGACCAGAAACCAATTTTATCCAGCTTTTCACAAATAGGCAGCATATCATCAGTGCGCATGCGTGTTGCGATAAGTGATTGATGACCGTCCCTTAAAACAGTTTCAGTAACGCGTGTTTTTGCCATTGTCATATCCTGTTCGTTTCTATTTATATATTATAGAAATGCTCACATTCCCTGATGGGCTGCAATTGCTGCCGCGAATGCTAATGCCAGATGTTGCTGAGAACATTTAACTGAGTAATTGATTAATTCCGGATGATTTTCTACAAAACTGGTATTAAATGTGGCATTGATGAAATCTTCTGAGTTTAATATGGCGTGTTGATAGGGGATTGTCGTTTTTACCCCATAAACCCCCATATCTTTCAAGGCTCTTTTAGAGCGTTGTATCACTTCATCCCACTCCAGAGCCCAGACGATTAATTTAGCGCACATGGAGTCGTAATAGGGGGGAATAACATAGCCGGTATAAATCGCAGCATCGGTTCGTACGCCTGGGCCGCCAGGTGCAAAATAGCGAGTGATTTTTCCATAAGTGGGTAAAAAATCATTTTTAGGATCTTCAGCATTAATACGGAATTCCAGCGCATAACCGCGAATCTGGACGTCTTCCTGTTTGAATCTCAAAGGCAGACCACTGGCAATTCTAAATTGTTCCTGGACAATATCGATGCCGGTAATTTGTTCGGTGATGGTATGTTCTACCTGGAGACGGGTATTGACCTCCATAAAATAAAACTGATCGTTTTCAGCCATGAGAAATTCTACTGTACCAGCATTGGTGTAACCCGCAGCTGTAGCAGCTTTAACCGCTAATTCACCAATATAATTTCTTTGTTCATTGTTGAGTTGCGGCGATGGCGCAATTTCAATCAATTTCTGGTGTCTGCGTTGTATGGAACAGTCACGTTCAAATAAATGAATGACATGACCATGCTCATCAGCCAAAATCTGTACTTCAATATGCTTTGGGTTAACAACACATTTTTCCATAAAGACGTCAGCAGAGCCAAAAGCCTTAGTTGCTTCTGAAATTACCCGGGGATAATTATTTTTCAGCTCTGTTTTATTATTACACAGGCGAATGCCGCGGCCGCCACCACCTGATGTGGCCTTAAGCATGATCGGGTAGCCAATTTTATCGGCGACTGTGAGTGCTTCATCAATGTTTTCAAGATTGCCATCACTGCCTGGAGTGACCGGGACGCCGGCATTAATCATTGTTGCTCTGGCATGAGTCTTATTGCCCAGACTTTGAATGACATCTGATGTTGGGCCAATAAATTTTATATTCCGACGTTCACAGATCCTGGCAAAAAGAGGGTTTTCTGATAAAAAACCATAACCCGGGTGAATGGCATCACATCCGGAGGCCAGAGCAATATTAACCAGACGATGGGCATTAAGGTAACCGGCAACGGGATCGGGACCAAGGCAATAGGCTTCATCTGCTTTCTTTACATGCAGTGCATTGCGATCAGCATCTGCGTAAACAGCCACTGAAGTAATGTTCATTTCAGCACAGGCCCGTACAATACGGACTGCAATTTCACCACGATTAGCAATGAGAATTTTTTTAATCACATGCTTTCCTTGAATCTTATATTACTGATTGTCGGCTATTTTAAATAATTCTAATAAATAGAGTGCTATTTATTAGAGTTATTTTCCAATTACATAGTACAAATTACCAGCATTCATTATGAAATATGACTCATTTTTAACTTTTGTCAATGGGAATGAGTGTTTAGTAGTGTTAATAAGCAATTTAAATGCTAAAGATTTTGACATGAATATTCAAAATATAATAAAATAGCTGATTATCTTGAGTGGTATTAACGATTACTGCTTAAATTAGGTTATTGGAAGCATTAATTAGATTAGTGGACGGTTATGAGAGAACGCATCCCGCAAAGAATCGATTATCATCGATATACTGAACAGGGTGTTATACTTGATGGCGTGATGTCTCTTGCTGAATCTGACAAAGATTTGCTCAGGTTAAATGATGCAATAATCGAAAATACAGGGGGTATAAGCTATCACCTGGAGTTTGATACCGATATTTTAGGTAATCGATTTGTCACAGGGCATATCGATGCTCATGTTGTCTTACAGTGTCAGCGCTGTATGGATAATTATAAGTTGGATTTAAATTGTAATATTTCTATTGCTTTTGTGCAAAATGATTTTGAACAAAAACAGGCAGAAGCATCAAATTATGATATTTACTGGATATCAAAAAAAGAACTTTTTGATCCCAGGGTTCTTATTGAAGATGAGTTATTGTTGGCGCTGCCGCAAATACCAATGCACCCAGACTCTGAAATTGGTAAAGATTGTGATGTTAGAGTCAACTTTTTAGATGGCGATCTTTTAGTAGATGGTACAGTAACGGAAGACGATGTTCTATCAAGTGAAAATACTGATAGCAATATAACAAAATCTGAGCAAAATGATGAAGATAATCCTTTTGCTATTTTAAAACAGCTAAAAAAATAATCGAAAAATTGATCGAATAGTTGTTTTGAAATTGATCTTTACAGCAGACTTTCAGCTGCGATAGGTAGAGACAGAAAAATAGTTTTAAACTTGTGTTTCTGAGTTATCAATAGAAACGAATATGATTTTTGTAATTATAAATTACTTTTGTAATTTAGTGTAAAAAGGAAAGTAAAATGGCAGTTCAAAAAAGCAAATGTACCCCGGCACGTCGCGGCATGCGTCGTTCACACGACTCTTTGAGTGCAGCGACATTATCAATTGACCCAACTAGCGGTGAAACACATCGTCGTCATCACATCACTGCTGATGGTTATTATAAGGGTCGTAAAGTTTTAGGAAAGTAAAAAGAAAGTAATCCGTTCTCAGATTATTATTGAAAGTCGTGTAAACATTGACTTGAAACCGGTTTAGGTTGTGTAATTTTTATTCTGACCGTAAATCAACTTTGTTACTCAGACTTTAATACAGATAACTCATTAAATTGATAGTCTAAATTAAAGCAAAGCCTCAGGATATTCTGAGGCTTTGCTTTTTGGTGCTTTGAAAAAATGATTGATAATTTGCATAACAGCACAATAGCAATTGATGCTATGGGTGGTGATGTAGGATTGGCTGTTACCGTACCCGCGGCTATTGACATCCTTAAAAAATATGCCCGTTTAAATATTGTTTTAGTTGGCGATGAAACAGCGATTCAAAAACAACTTGAAAGCTGTCCTGATGCCGTTAGACAACAGATCACTGTTCATCATGCTTCACAAATTGTCGACATGGATGAAAAACCTGCTTCAGCCCTACGCGGCAAAAAAGACTCATCTATGCGAGTTGCTATAAACCTGGTTAAATCAGGTGATGCTGATGCCTGTATTAGTGCAGGGAACACGGGTGCCCTGATGGCAACAGCTCGTTTTGTGCTAAAAACACTGCCGGGTATTGATCGCCCTGCAATTTGTTCTGCCATACCGACTCAAACCGGGCATACTCATATGCTTGATTTAGGTGCTAATGTTGATTTATCGGCACAGCATTTATTAGAATTTGCAGTCATGGGGTCAGTTTTGACCAGTGCTGTTGATAATATTGAAAAACCCAGCATTGGTTTACTCAATATTGGTCAGGAAGCCATGAAAGGCAATGAACAAGTACAGCAGGCTGCTATTCTTCTTGCCAATAGTTCACTGAACTATTATGGTTTCATTGAAGGTGATGATATCTACAAAGGGGTTGTTGATGTTGTTGTTGCTGATGGTTTTGTCGGTAATATTTCATTAAAAACATCAGAAGGTGTTGCCAATATGATCGTTTATTATATTAAACGAGAATTTAATCGAAACTTATTAACAAAAATGGCCGGTCTTATTGCTATGCCTGTGTTAAACGCATTTAAAAATAAAGTTGACCCACGAAAATATAATGGTGCAAGTTTAGTCGGGCTCAAAGGAATAGTTGTTAAGAGTCATGGTAGTGCAGATGTATTCTCATTCAGCAATGCCATTAAAGTCGCTATGCTGGAGGTTGAAAATAAGGTACCTCAACGAATCAGTAAAGTATTAGAAGAATCTCTTGTTGATAAAACAGAATGATTAAAACAATTAATACTAATAGCTTTAAAATAATTAATGTGTACAAATTGGTAGTTGTTCATAAAATTAGCATATAAATCGCCAAATATACGCAAAAGAGAAAGAATAAAGGGTATGTATGCTACAATTTATTTTTTCTAATTTATATTTTGTATAGAAATAGGACTATATTTATAAATGTTTTCTCGTATTATGGCTACCGGCAGTTATTTGCCTGAAAAAGTGTTAACAAATCATGATCTGGAAAAGATTGTTGATACCACTGATCAATGGATAATAGAACGAACTGGTATTAAGCAGCGTCATATCGCTGCCGATAATGAAACCACCTGTGATCTCGCTGAATTTGCTGCCAGAAATGCAATTAAAGCAGCTGATATCGATCCGCAATCAATCGATCTCATCATTGTTGCTACCACAACGCCTGATAAAATTTTCCCCAGTACAGCCTGCTTATTACAACAACGCCTTGAAATCAATGGTTGCCCTGCTTTTGATGTGCAGGCTGTTTGTACGGGTTTTATATATGCACTCGATATCGCTGATAAATACATAAAAACAGGTGCATCTAAACGTGCTTTGATTGTTGGCGCAGAAACCTTATCTCGAATTGTAGACTGGACTGATCGCTCCACCTGTGTTTTATTTGCAGACGGTGCAGGTGCTGTTATCCTTGAGGCAAACGAAGAACCAGGCATACTATCCACCCATATTCATGCTGATGGTAGTTACGCTGAATTGCTAAAAACAAATGGTGGTATTTCAGAACTCAATCCAGATGGTCTCGATTCTGTCCATATTGAAATGAAAGGTAATGAAGTCTTTAAGGTGGCGGTGAATACCTTAGGTCGAATTGTTGATGAAACCCTTGCGGCAAATAATATGGAAAAATCTGATATTGACTGGCTTGTCCCGCATCAGGCGAATATAAGAATTATAAATGCCACTGCCCGAAAATTAAAAATGTCTACTGACCATGTAGTAACAACCGTGCAACATCATGGCAATACTTCGGCAGCTTCAGTGCCATTAGCACTTGATACTGCGGTGAGAGATGGTCGTATAAAGCGTGGAGAAACAATATTGCTGGAGGCATTTGGCGGCGGTTTTACCTGGGGCTCTGCATTAATCAAGTTTTAAGATATAATAAAAAATAATTAAAACCAATGTGGTTTTTAAAAAAGTAGTCATAAAAATTTAGTCTTAAAAATGTTGTATGAAAATATCTTTCCTTAAACAGGATATCTAAAATATCCGGGATATCATTGCCGCATTTAGGGCCACCGAAAACAGGATAAAACGATGTCAATAGCCTTTATCTTTCCAGGACAGGGTTCTCAATCAATTGGAATGCTTGGAACTATTTTAAATGAAAATCCAGGTTATGGTGAAATTATCA
>JAPVVU010000167.1 GCA_028571885.1 Gammaproteobacteria bacterium
CCGCACCTGATACTAGAATTACTTTGCCTTTAATGCATTTTTCAAAGAGTTTATTGTCAGGTGCCACCGAATCGCGCCCCAGCAGATCTTCAATATCAACTTCGCGTAATTCTGCAATCTTAGCCTTGCCGCTGACGATATCAGCTAGAACAGGAATGGTTTTAACGTGAACAGGTAATGGTTCCAGAGAAGCAATAATTTCACGTTTTTTACGAGCAGATACGGAAGGCATAGCGAGTAAAACTTGTGAAATACCCTCTTTTTCTATTAAGTCTTCCAGATGATGCGGCCGATAGACCTGTACACCATTAATAACTTGTCCCTTTAATTTTCGATCACTATCAATGAACACCACGGCATCATATTCACTCCCCTGACGCAATGCCGTCAACAACTGTCGTCCTGCATCACCCGCACCATAGATGGCTATTTTTTCATTATTTTTTTTCAGAATTGATCGATAATAGAGCCAGACAATGAAGCGGGAACCACCCACAAAAAACAACGCCAGCCCCCAATAGATAAAAGGAATGGAGCGGGGAATACCCGCCGCCTGGGTAAGAAAAACCAATGTGCCGACAATCAATGCCGAAATTGAAACCCCTTTAATAACGGCAATAATGGCCTCAGTACCCATATAGCGGATAACAGCACGATATAAACCCAGGCGTAGAAAGACCAGGACACTGAAGAATGTCGTCAGGAAATAAACCAGCAAATCACGATAATCGCTATTATAGGGTTGATCACCCCAGCGTAGAATGATAGCCAGCCACAAAGCTATCGGCAGCCAGATTAAATCGGCTGCAATCATCAGAAATTGTTTAAAATGACGAGAGAGTTCCGTCCTGGATTTAACTTTCTTCTTTATAAAAATAGGCATGGAAAAATTTTACCATGCCAGTGAATAAATTACATGGCTGATGAATTTTATTCAGCAAATCCAGCACGACTTTTCATTGCAAGCAGAATCAGGGGAACATAGGCAAGAACAACGCAGGTAATTAAGAATTGGCTATAATGATGCCCCAGCCATGCCAATGGTAACAGCCAAAAGACATTGACCGTTAATACTCCGATGGTGACAAATTTATGCCCATATTGACGAGAGAGGTATTGATAAGCATGACTTCGATGTGCTTCATACACTTTTTCACCCCGGAACAAACGAACAAACAAAGTATAAGTTGCGTCAGTGATAAAAACAGCCAGTAAGATCAACCAGATAGCAAAATCCAGACTGCCATCATTGGCCGTTATTAATGAAAAACCGCCAATTAATATGCCCAGAAACGCACTCCCGACATCCCCCATAAAAATTTTGGCGGGCGGCCAGTTCCAGAATAAAAACCCCAGTAGCGCCGCAAGCAGAGCCAGCATAGGATACAAATGTGCAGCAGCACGGTCAAGAAAAAGCAACAGAGCAGCACTGGCAATAACAGTAATGGCCTCAACTGTCGCAATCCCGTCAATACCATCCATAAAGTTATAGAGATTGAGCAGCCAGACCAGATAAAACAGAGTCACTCCCCAAAGCAGGTAATAGAGCCAACCACCCTCACCACTCCACGGTATGATACCTAACCAATAGCAAGCCCAGGCTGCCGCACCAAAATGAACTAAAAGGCGATAACGTGCGGGGATATGATCATGATCATCAATAAAACCAATGACCGAAATACTGACCAGCCCCAGCAAACCATAAAAAACTGATGTTTCCAGCTGACCAAACCAATAAGTTAATATTAAGGCGACATAAAAGGAAATAACAATCGCAAGGCCACCACCTCGTGGTGTAGGCACCGAATGAGAACTGCGCTCATTGGGTGTATCAATAATATTTTTCTTTATGGCAAATTGCCTGACAAAATAAGTCAGGCCAAACGATAAAGCAAATATTAAAAGCAGAAAAACAATTGTTATCATTTAAGTTTTTCCATATCTTCTACCGCATGCCTGATACCTGTCTCTACAGACACCTCCGGCTGCCAGCCTAATAGCTGTTCATTTTTTGAAATATCAACCTGCAGCGAACCAAACAAGCGCTCATATTCCGCACTTCGACCCAAAATATGAGTCATAAACCGGAGCCAGCCCTGAGGTAAATAAAACAAACGGCTACTTTTGCCCAAAGCCATAGCAATTTGTTTAAACAATTCAGAGGTTGATAAATCCTGGCCATCACTGACAAGAAAGACTTCTCCTGCTGCTTTGGGATGAACCAGACATGTCTCAATAAGAAAGCAAAGATTTTGAATACTCACCAGGCTGCGGGAATTATTAATACCAGCCAATGGCAAAGGAATGGATTTATTAACCAGCTTGATTAAACGACTAAAATTACCTTTAACGCCAGGCCCATAAACCAGGGGCGGACGAATAATCACCACCTCAAGTCCGGTTTCTTTCCCAAGAGCCAGTAATTGCTGCTCTGCTTCAAATTTGGACACAGCGTAAGGATCCTGAGGTGCTGGCTTGTCATCCGCATAAAAAGGCTTATCCAGTGTTTGCTCTCCATTCACCTTAATTGAACTGAGATAGACAAAACGCTTCACACCGGCAGCCACTGCCTGTCTGGCTAAATTCAAAGTTCCCTGTGTATTCACAGCACGAAAAGCTTCCAATGGATCGGCATGGGTTTCTTTCATTACATGCACTCTGGCAGCCAGATGAACCACTGCATCAACACCCGCTAAAGCCACTTGCCATTGGGTTTTAGAATCAATATTACCCACAGAAAAATGGTTAGAATTATTTGATGTCAGGTGTGCAGGCAAGTGACGATAAGTATTTATGACAAAATAGTCATTTTCATGAAATTCCTTTTTATTAAAGTAAGTGGCAAGATATTGACCAATAAAGCCATTGCTGCCAGTAATTAATACCTTTAACAAAATGCCATCCCTATCAACTCTCCACACTCTTTATTTTCTCTTTCATTGCATTAGAATCCAATTGAGTTTTACTAAGCTTTCGCTGTTTAATAATAAGATACAATGCTTGCAAGGTATTTAGTACACGATTAGAAAAAATGACTTGATTTATTTTTGACAAGTGTTGATCCGTGATTAGATGAAAGCCTTTTCCCAAGGGATAATAGAAGCAGCCATTTTTTTCAGCTAATATTTTTAATGTTTTAGGCTGGTAAAACGTAATATGCTGTCCCGTAGCAAAGGAATAATACCACCAATCTTTATCAGGTACAGAGTTATCAAATGTTTGTGTTGACAATATAATAGTCCTACAGGAATAGTTGGAAAAGTTCTCCTGGAGGAAAGTCATGGGATCCTCAATATGTTCAAACACTTCAAAAGCAAACAACGCACTTGCTGAAAAATTTCCCTCAGGTTCAAAGCCATCAGCAAATAAATTCTGACAATACTTATCGTAGCTATAGCAATCATAACCTACATCTCTAAGCATACGAGTCAAAATGCCGTAACCACCGCCAACATCCAGGAGTTTAGATTGTTCACCAGTCAACGCATTCAATAGCGGCAATGAACGAAGCAAATGGAGCAAATTTCTGCGTAAAATACCAGTATCCGTTGCCGCTATAGCCTGGTCATAGGCTTCATCCAGCCAATAAGGTTCCTCCGTTTGCAACAAGCCAGTCTCTTCACAGTAAAAATATTGAACATCATATTTATTCAGCAGTTTAGCTGAAAACACCGCATCCATCTGATGACCTGTAATCGGGCAAATTTTGGTTTTCATTTCGACCTTATTTTTCATTTATATTATTTCATTGCAAACATTGCGCGAAGCGTATTATACTCCAGTTTACCTACTTAACTCAGCTATCTCTTAATTTTTGTGATTATAAAAAAAAGCTTAGCCTATCTCCTGGCTCGCGGCATGCCCGGGCTCATAAACCTGCTGACCATTAGTGCATATACCCGTCTGCTAAGTCCTGAAATATATGGGCAATACTCCTTTTCATTAGCGTTTATCGCATTAGCTGTAACCATTTGTTTTCAATGGTTACAATTTGGCCTGTTACGCTTTTACCATGGAAAAAACATCGAGCAAAAGGTTTTACTCAGCACCATTTTATTTGCATTCACTCTTTTGTCGTTCACCATTTTACCCATTGTTATTAGTATAATTCATCTGATCCAGGTTGATTTTACCTTTTCCATCCTGTTCTATATCTACTTCCTTTCTTTAATTTTGTCATTTTTTAATATCCACCTGCAAATCCCTGTCGCTAATGGCTGGTCTCTGGCCTATGGTATTCAGTCTTCCGTAAAATCTGCTTTGGGTTTGGTACTTGGCATTCTTTTTATCTATCTGGGGTATGAGCTAAATGGTTTATTCCTGGCCTTAATTATCGCCCATTTACTCCCCATTGCGTGGAGCTTTTCTCAATATTGGAAGCAAGTTTCCTGGCGCTTTATTGATAAGCACTTACTAAAAGCACTATTTGTTTACGGGCTGCCATTATCAGGCACGCTTATGATGAATCTGATGATAAATAATAGCGACCGCATTATGTTAAGCTGGTTAAAAGGAAACGAATATACCGGCTTATATTCCGCCGTTTACGATCTGACTAATTTTTCTCTGATTATTATCATGATGGCTATCAATTTAGCCATTTATCCTCTAATTATAAAGGCGTATGAAAATAATGAACAAGATAAAACTTTTAGCCTGTTAAAACAAAATGCCATCATTTTAATGCTTATCAGCTTACCATTGTTACTGGTTTTTCTGTTTTTCCCACACCAGCTCTCAGATTTGTTGCTGGGGCAACAGTTTCGTGAGGTGGGTACCAATATCATGCCGATTATCGGAGTAGCCTCCTTTATATGGGGTATCAAAGCCTTCTACTTTGACCTGTCATTCTTACTCACACATAAAACGCTATCCCTGCTGATAATTGGCATAATAGGGATGGTATTAAATATTATTTTGAATTATTTATTAATTCCCTCTTATGGAATAGATGGTGCCGCTTATGCGACATTAATAACCACCATCGTTGTATTGCTTATTACCGCAATCTGGAGCCAGATAATATTCCCATTGCCCTACCCCATTCCTGAATTATTAAAAATAACTATCATGGGTATTATTATTGGCTTATTACTTTGGGTGGGTAACCAGTTGTTCTATACAAATATTGTAATCAACAGTCTGGCAACATTGATTTTATTTACCCTGGGGGTATATCTATTAAATTTATTAGATTTTAGACAGCACCTTCATCATTATCTAAAGCAGAAAAAATAATACCAGGACACTAATTAATTTAGACCTCATGCTTCAGATACCACTGGTACGCATTTTCAAGTCCTTCTTTAAGACTAATATTTGCCTCCCAACCCATTGATTTAATGCGCGTTACATCCAATAATTTTCTGGGTGTTCCTTCTGGTTTTTCTACATCAAAAAGCAATTCACCCTCAAAACCAACAACCTCTTTCACTAAACTTGCTAATTCAGCAATAGTGACATCTTCACCAGTACCCACATTAATGTGAGACAGCATGGGTTTGGTATTGGCTGCGTAGACTTTTTTATCTAACTGCATAACAAACACACTGGCAGCGGCCATATCGTCCACATGCAGAAACTCCCGCATCACCTTCCCAGTTCCCCAGACTTCAACTGATTCCGCACCTTTAAGTTTAGCTTCATGAAAACGTTTAATCATGGCAGGCACAACATGACTATTCATACCATGATAGTTATCGCCGGGGCCATAAAGATTCGTTGGCATCACTGAACGGTAATCAGTGCCATACTGCCGGTTATACGATTCACACAGTTTAATCCCGGCTATTTTAGCCACAGCATAAGGTTCATTGGTTTCTTCAAGCACACCCGTCAAAAGCTCAGATTCACTCATAGGCTGATTGGCAAATTTAGGATAGATACACGAACTGCCCAAAAACAATAAATCATTCACACCAGACGAATAAGCTTCATGAACCACATTCGCCTCAATCATCATATTCTGATAAATAAACTCAGCCGGGTATTCATTATTAGCATGAATACCACCCACTTTTGCTGCGGCTAATACCACATAATCCGGCTTTTCAGCCTGCATAAAAGCACGCACAGCACTCTGATCACATAAATCCAACTCAGCATGCGTCCGTGTGATGATCGCTTTAACACCAAGTTCCTGCAACTGACGAATAATAGCAGCACCCACCATCCCCCGATGTCCCGCCACATAAACGCTGGACTTATCACCTAACACAATCCACTCTCTCTGCTCATCTTTTCTCTTTTACTTAACACCATTCACTACTCACCTAACACTTCTTTTACTCATGATAGTCAAAGGTTTTGAAACCTTCTTTACGGCATAAATCATCACGTTGAGCTATGGAAAGATCTTCTCGAACCATTTCAGCCACCATTTCTTCCAAAGTTATTTTGGGCACCCATCCTAACTTCTCTTTGGCTTTAGTTGGATCACCTAATAAGGATTCCACTTCAGTTGGGCGGAAATAACGGGGATCAACTTTCACAACAACCTGACCCACCTCCAGGCTGGTATCACCCGCATCAGCCACAATGCCTTGTTCATCAACCCCTTCACCATCCCAACGCAAAGTAATACCTAATTCTTTAGCCGCAGCATTAACAAAATCACGCACCGAATATTGAACCCCGGTAGCAATACAGAAATCTTCAGGTTCATCCTGCTGCAGCATCAGCCATTGCATTTCAACATAATCTTTGGCATGACCCCAGTCACGTTTGGCATCCATATTGCCCAGATACAGGCAATCCTGCAATCCCAGGCTAATCCGGGCAATCGCACGGGTAATTTTACGAGTCACAAAAGTTTCCCCACGCATTGGCGACTCATGATTAAATAAAATACCATTACAGGCATACATCCCATACGCTTCACGATAATTGACTGTAATCCAGTAGGCGTATAGTTTAGCCACTGCATAAGGCG
>JAPVVU010000168.1 GCA_028571885.1 Gammaproteobacteria bacterium
ACTTCCCAACATGCACCTTAAAAAGGATTCCAAGGACTTCTCCTATGATTGAAACCAGTTTCCTTCTGTCACTGCTTGGTTTTCTGGCCATTGGCCTTGCATCAGTGGTGAAAAGCCGAAAAAATGCAGAGGATTATCTCGTTGCGGGCAAAGCAATCCCTGCCTGGCTTGCTGGTCTTTCAGCAGTTGCTACTAATAATAGTGGTTTTATGTTCATTGGAATGATTGGGCTAACCTATGCTACAGGTCTATCGTCTATTTGGCTAATGGTAGGCTGGATATTGGGTGACTTGATGGTCTCCCTGTTAACCCTCAGGCAACTTCATGCTGCATCACGTTCTTCCAAAGTTAACTCTTATGGTGGCTTGCTGGCTCACTGGAATGGTGATGACAATCATATACTGCGTCGCCTGATTGGTTTTCTTACCGTTTTTTTCCTGACATTTTATGCTGCTGCACAATTTAAAGCAGGCAGTAAGGCTACAACGGTATTGCTAAATTGGGAACCTGAGTCGGGAGTTATTATCAGTGCGGTTATTGTCTTACTCTATAGTGCTGTAGGAGGCTTGCGAGCTTCAATATGGACTGATGCGGCACAGTCACTGGTCATGCTTTTTGGTATGGTAATATTGATTTTTGGTGGGCTTGAACTGGCTGGTGGCTGGGGCTCTGCTATGGAGAAGATGTCAGCAGTATCAGGAAACTATCTTGGATGGTTTCCTGATACTGATATGCTCGGCATCGCTTTATTTATTCTTGGGTGGCTCTTCGGAGGTATTGCTGTCATTGGCCAGCCCCATATCGTGATTAGGTTTATCAGCCTGGATAATGAGTTGCATATTAACCGTATGCGTTTCTATTACTATAGTTGGTTTACCTTGTTTTACGGTGCCACAATTTTTGTTGGACTGTTAAGTCGAATTGCTTTTCCAGAATCCGACTTTGATGCTGAATTAGCTCTGCCTTCCTTGGCACAACTGGTACTGCCTGAAATATTAGTAGGACTGGTTCTGGCTGCACTGTTTGCTGCGACACTATCAACCGCCGACTCATTAATCTTGTCATGTTCTGCAGCTGTTACTCGAGATTTTGTACAGCATCCAGGTAAAATGCACAAACTTTGGGTAGCAAAATTGACCACAGCAATGGTGCTTATTATTGCTGTATTTATCGCTATTACTGGGACAGAGTCAGTCTTTGCATTGGTACTTGATGCCTGGGGGCTGTTGGGTTCTGCCTTTGCTCCAATTGTGCTATTACATGCTCTAGGAAAACGTATCTCTCAGCCATTAGCAATTGCGATGGTTGTATCGGGTATCACAGTGTTTTTACTATGGCAGCAATTTGGTCTCGGTGGTACTATCTACAGTGTTGCTCCTGGTATCGTGTCAGGTGTACTTGTTTTTTTAATTGGTAATCTACTATTAAAAAAGAAAATATAGTAAAGGTTTATGTTAATAACAAATTAGAAATGTAATGGTAAGCCCGACTGATAAGTTGAGAATGATTGATAACTTAGTTTTGACGTTTAACAGTTTTTTATTTTAAGATAAAGTGTTGCGTTGAACGGTTGAACCCACAGTATAAAGTGAGCATTTATCTCAGTTATAGGTATGACTGTAATGTGTTTAAATCGATTGTGAAAAATTTAAAGTGATACGGGAATTTACCTCGTTATCTAGCTGAGGATTGTGGATGATCAGGTGCATCTAAGAGGTTAAGATTGAAAGGCTTTGTTTTATTTTCTGGTAAAGTAATTTGTGTCCTTTTGAATTGGGGTGTACCCCGTCGCTGGAAAGATAGTCTTCTTTATTGTTTTCTACAAAGCAAGCATATAAATCCAGGTATTCACAGTTCATTTCATGTGACAGCTTTTTAATGGCGAAGTTATATACTTGAATATCCTGATCAAATCTTAACTTTCCATGTTGATTAACCTTTCCTTCAATGGTATCTGCTATCGGCAGCAGATTAAGCAATAGAATATCAGCCTTGAATTTTTTTGCCGATTCAATACAGCGCTTCAGGTTCCTGATATAATATGCTTCAGGAACAATATTTTTATCTTTATGCATAACAATATCATTAGCACCATAAGCAAACACAACGATCAGACGTTGGCCTTTGATGCTACGCGCCCTGAGTTCTATATCAAAGCGCTTAGCCAGGCCATCAGTCGTCTCACCTGCGACACCAAGATTATATAAGGTGATTTTTTGAGTTTGACTATCGACAAATTGTGCAAAATATTGTTTCTTCAAACGATCGGCCCAACCTCCCTGTTCAATATCTTTTTCTCCAAGGGTGATACTATCACCAAAACATAAAATTTTTAACATGACTTACTCGTTGATCCCCAGCAGCTCAACATCAAAAATAAGCACCGAACCAGGCTCAATTTTACCCATAGCTCGATTGCCATAAGCCAAATTTGAAGGAATGAAAAAACGGGTTTTCTCACCAACAACCATTAGCTGAACACCTTCAGTCCATCCAGGAATTACCTGATTTAAAGCAAAGCTAATGGGCTGCCCACGATCAACAGAACTATCAAAAACGCTGCCATCGAGCAACGTTCCATGATAATGAACTTTTACTGTATCTTTAGCGACAGGACGTTGTGTGCCTTCACTCGGGGTAAGAACCAGATATTGTAATCCAGACTCTGTTTCAACAACGCCTTGCTGACTCTTGTTGTTAGTCAGATATTCAGCACCAAGGCGTATATTCTCTTCGGCATTTTTATTCCTGGTATTTGAGAGAAAATAGAAATAAGCAACTATTGCAATAATGATTACAGGGATTATAAATTTATACATGAAGCTTTCCAATTTTGAGAAATTTAGGACGTATTTTACTCGCATACCGTTTTTCTTACAAAATATTTAAAATATCATAAGAGCTATTGGCCTATATTGGGATTTTGCATGTTTTTGTGTGCTAATGTAAAATCAACAATCCTGTAAACATTGGTTTATATCATAAATGAAAGAAGAGCGACCCGGCAGGACTTCTGCTTTAAAAAGTAGCAGTCGAAAGCTAATAAAACGGATAGGCCATGCCTTAATTGGTGAAATCAGTGATAAATCCCGTTTGGTAGAAATTTTGCGTGACGTACAGTCTCGCAACGTTATCAGTAGTGAAACGCTATCCATGATCGAAGGTGTCATGGAAGTAACCGATATGCAGGTGCGGGAAGTAATGGTGCCGCGTTCGCAGATGACGGTTATTGATAGAGATGCAAGTGCAGACGATATTTTGGCCTGTATTATTGAATCCGCACATTCCCGTTTTCCTGTAATTGGTGACAACCGTGATGATGTGGATGGTATTATCCTTGCCAAGGATATGCTCAATTTTTTCGCTAAAGAAGACCGCCATTCCCTTGATTTAAAAGAATATATGCGTCCAGCTGTTTTTATTCCAGAAAGTAAGCGCCTTAATGTCTTACTCAAAGATTTTCGTGCCAATCGAAATCACATGGCGTTGGTTGTGGATGAATACGGCGGTGTCTCAGGTCTGGTCACGATTGAAGATGTTCTGGAAGAAATTGTCGGTGAAATTGAAGATGAACATGATGTGGAAGAAGACAGTAATATTACTTCCCAGGGTGAAGGTGTTTACACTGTTCAGGCATTGACTGAAATTGATGAGTTTAATGAATTTTTTAAATCTGATTTTAGAAATGACAAGTTTGAGACCATTGGCGGCATTATTATGAACGCCTTTGGTTATATGCCTCAAAGAGGTGAAGAAATTGAGCGGGGTAATTTCCGTTTTAAAGTAAGCCGTGCGGATCACCGACGCATTCATAGTCTGAGAGTGATCCGGATTGCCGTCACAGGTTCATCCAGAGCATAACTCGACGAGCTGTATAAGGAACTAAATGCCTCAACTCATCTCAAATTCTGAGCGTTATTATGCCCGCCGAGCCAGTCTGGTTGAGTTTTTGCCCGAGGGCTTGCTCCAATGGCTGACAACAGGGCTGTCTTCATGGTGCTGTGCTCTTTTTTTCGGCGCATTAATTCCCTTGTCTTTTGCACCCTTCAATACATATTCCAGCGTGTTTTCCTATCTGATTTTTTTTCCACTGAGCCTTTTTATATACCAGATACTCCAGGCTCACACCGCCAGAGAAGCTTTTTATAAAGGCTGGTTATTTGGTATTGGACTGTTTAGTGTTGGTGTTTCCTGGCTGTATGTTGCTATTCATGATTTTGGCATGGCTCACTGGTCGTTGGCGGGTCTTTTTACGGGCTTGTTTATAATATTCCTGGCCGTTTTTTATGCGCTATTTGGCTGGAGCCTTTTTAGAATAAGAGACAAACTTGAAAAAGAGCAGCAATCCCCTAAACACTCGCCTAAACAGTCACCTAAACACAGCACTTCTCAAAAAACATTGATTTTGTTTTATCTGCCCATACTCTGGATTTTTCTTGAGTGGCTGCGCAGCTGGTTTTTAACGGGTTTCCCCTGGTTGCTTTTTGGCTACCCACTGATTGAGACGAGTCTTGCTGGTTACGCACCTGTTGTTGGAATTTACGGCCTGTCATTTCTGGTGGTATTTTTATCAGCATTGCTGAGCGCTCGCATAAATCCCTTTTTCAGCCTGATGGCAATTACTGTGCTTTTTATCGGTGGTCTGCTTCTGGGTAAAATCCAATGGAGTGAGCCTCAGGGGGAGGCTTTGTCTGTTGCGCTGATTCAGGGCAATGTCAATCAGTCGATTAAATGGGATCGTTGGCAATTAGAAAAAACCAAACAACTTTATATTAAATTGAGTCAGAATCAATGGCAGGATAAGGATCTGATTGTTTGGCCGGAAAATGCAATTCCAGCGTTTTACCACACCCTGGAAAACACCTTTTATCATAACCTGGTATTGCAGGCGAAAAAAACACAAACTGAATTAATCACTGGTCTACCCATGTTTGATGATAAAACAGATAAATATTACAGTGCCATGATCAACCTGGGAGGGCAGCAAGGTTATTATTATAAAAGCCATCTTGTTCCATTTGGTGAGTATGTCCCTCTGGCTTCCCTGATTCGGGGCTTAATTAAATTTTTTAATATTCCTATGTCTGGTTTTAGTGCCGGAGAATCTGATCAGTCTCCGCTTGTTATTAAAGGGCATAAAGTGGTGGTGACTCTTTGTTATGAAGATGTTTTTCCTCAGGATATGATAAGTCAGATCCCGCAGTCTCAATTTATGATCAATTTATCTAATAATGGCTGGTATGGTGATTCTTTTGCGCCTCATCAACATCTGGAAATGTCTCGTATGCGGGCGCTTGAAACCAGTCGTGAGTTGATCCGCAGTACGACCAGCGGTATCTCCGCATTGATTGATTCAAAAGGTAAACCGATGGTTAAGGGACCTCAATTCAAGCAGGCTGTAGTGACTGGCAATATACAACCACGTACAGGGATAACACCGTATGTATATTGGGGCAATTATCCAATAATTTCACTTTTTATTATTGCTTTGTTATTGTTCTGGAAGCAGTCCAGGCAACACTTTCTGACGTCACTTATCCTCACTCGGGGCACTCCAGGTCAAAAAAAATAGAAACAGAAAGAACAACTGTAATTATTGTTGTATATAACTGACCCCTATGATTTTGAGATGAGACCATAATGAAATATAAGATTTTTATCAGCCTGTTTTTTCTTTTACAGGCCAATTTTTCATACGCACAAATTATAGCAACTTATACGCTTAAAGCGGATTCAGTGTGCTCTGGTGAACATGGCTTGCTCGTGATCTCAGGGCGTGAGATACCGCAGTTATCAGGCACCAATATAGAAAAAATATCTCTGTTGAATTTATTACACAATAAAAAGCAGTCAATTGTGTTTCAAATTGATCAAAAGGATGCCCAGGGACGATATATTCTCAGTAATAATACCTCTGCTATTTCTGACAAAAGTAATACTATGGGAGATCAGGATGAACTGGTTGTTAGAAAAAAAGACCTTGGTGAGCATTTAAGTCCTTCTTCTGAGTTATTAAAACAATATTCACTGATTGAAATAGAAGTTATCTATTGGCAAGGTGGGCAAGAGGATTTAGCGCACAAGAAAGTATCCGGCTGGATTTATATTGCTTTGAATGATATTAGCCCGGACTTTCATAAACAAAACAAATCATTAGTTTATGACTCAGAACAAGACAGGGTCATCAGTCCCGTTTATAAAATTGGTTTTTCAAAAGAGAAGCCATTTTTACTCGATGAGTTTCATTGGCGCCTGGCAGAGCAATCACTCAAATTAGATCAACCCTCAGAATGGAGTCCTGATGTGACGGATACAATGAAAATCCGTCATATAGGTAAGTTTTTTGGTTTTCCATTTAAACGAACTGATGACGATTATTATTCTCAACTTATTGATATAAAAGAAGGGCCGCTGCGTATTATTCGCCGTACTGAAAATAAAGTGAAGATTTTCTGGAAATTGAAAAGTCCGGCACTTTATATTGATTACGTCATGATGCCGGATGGCTTTGTTATGGATAGTATGATTGATATACCTTTTAATATTTCATTCTTTTTCAGTGATTTGGTCACTATAACTACTATGGACTGGGATCATGCGCCCGATCTGCCGGGTCTGACGATTAAGTCAGAAGCATCCGATTTAAAGCTGCCCGTTAATGGTCAGCTTAGCGATGATAAAGACACTTTTAATCAGATTGCAGCCACAGAATTTTCACTCATTAGTCAATTGGGACGATTTGCTGTTAAGTTGGATATTCCTGATGATTTCCCAATATATTCACAGCTTTATTTAAGAGATGCACTGCATGAAATTGATTTACCGGAAAATTATCCCGGCCAGTTTGGGAATGTTGGATTTAAAACCACAGGCTGGGAAAATATTGACAGCAAACTGCATCA
>JAPVVU010000169.1 GCA_028571885.1 Gammaproteobacteria bacterium
GAAAATGGTCGGGGTATGATGTTCCCTGAAGAAGGAACGGATAATGATCCATTATCACCTGCTCCTGAACCAGGTAAAGGAAGTGGAAAAGATGAAGCGCCTCAAAAGCCTCATCTGACTTTGGTTAAATAAGTTATAAGTCAGAGAAAAAATTAAGATTAGTCTCAGGTTTTAGGTGTACACAAAAGTCTCTATGATCTTTTTTCTTTGCCTAAAGCACCAATGTTGGCTTCTCTTGCTTTGACTTACAACTTAAGACTTACAACTTACAACTTATAACTTCTTTATCAATCGTCCGGAAAGCTTTTTCCTGGATTTAAAATATTATCGGGATCAAATTGCTGTTTGATGGCTTTCATATATGCCAGGCTTATTTTATCCAACTCTTTACTTACATATTCCTTTTTGACCAGACCTATCCCATGTTCCCCCGAAAGGGTGCCTTCAAGATCAAGCACCAGCTGAAACACTTCTTCCAAACAAGCCGATGCTTTAATCTGTAAATGAGCATCATCTGGATCGGTGAGCAGGTTAACATGGATATTACCATTGCCTGCATGACCAAAATTAACGATAGGAATACCGTATTTCCGGGAAAGCTTATCAAGACCGCCAATGAGTTCTGGAATTCTGGATACGGGGACAACAACATCTTCATTGATTTTTTTAGGTGCAATTTTTCTAAGTGCCGGGGATAGCGCTTTTCTCGTCTCCCATAGTGCTTTGATCTCCTGTTCTGACTGGGCATTATTAATTTCCAGACAGCCACTATTTTTTGCCGCAGACATGATTGATTCCAGACCTTCATCCAGTGCTTTTTTACTGCCGTCAATTTCCACCATCAGCATAGCACCAGCATTTTCTGGTAAATGGGCAGAAGAATATCCGCGGATCATTTCAATCGCATGTTTATCAATAAATTCCAGTGCACAGGGAATAACAGGTTGTGCCATAATATCAGAGACAGCCTGAGCGGCACTGTGTATTGAATCATAGCTGATTTGCAAAGTGCGTTTGTCACTGGCTTTGGGAAGTAATTTTAAAGTGGCCTGGGTAATTATGCCCAGAGTGCCTTCAGAGCCAATAATTAATCGTGTTAAATCATAACCGACAACGCCTTTTGTGGTTTTCACACCAGTGTGGAGAGTATCGCCTTTGCCTGTTACCAGGGTGAGTTGCAGAACATTGTCACGGGTTGTACCGTATTTGACAGCTCTGGGCCCCGCTGAATTGTAGGCCAGATTACCACCGATTGTACAGACTGCACTACTGGTTGGATCAGGTGCCCAGAAAAAACCATGGATGCCTGCTGCCTGTTGAATTGCCTGATTGGTCACGCCGGGTTCAGCAGAAATTAATCGATTAGCGGGATCAATTTCCAGAATTTTATTCATCCGCTCAAAAGAGAGAATAATACCACCCTTAGAGGGTACAGTTGCACCAGTTGTCCCCGTTCCAGCACCTCGACTGATAATTGGCATCTGGTATTTTCGGCATAGTATAACCAGTTCAACAATTTGCTGATGACTACGAGCAAAAATGACGGCTTCAGGTAAAGCATGGAGGCGGCTATTGTCATAGCCGTAATTCCAGCAGAGAGACTGTCCTGTTAATATATCTTCAGGATCGATGAGTTGTTTGAGCTGAGAAAGGAATTCATTTTGCATTATTATTTAAAAGCCAGCTGGAATCAGATCTTTTTATCTTGAGGATTTGGGTATTCAAATAATTTGATAACACGTTTTACCCCATTTGTTTTACGTGCTATTTCTGTGATCTGATTACCTTGTTTACGTGTGACCAGGCCCATCAAATAGACACTGCCATTTTCGGTTACGACCTTGACCTGGGCACCGTCAAGCTCTTTTAAATGAGTAAAAACAGACGTTTTAATTTTTCCTGTCAAATAAGAATCATTAGTACGTGATGACATTGGGGTAGGTTCAGCAATACGGACTTCATTAAAATATTTGCGCACGTTTTTTATTTGCTCAGCAATGTGACTGAGTTTTTGTTTTTGTTGTTCTGTGGGGGCTTCACCAGTAATAAGAACTTGAAGATTGTAGCTGGTGACATTGATATGGGTCGCTTTACTTAATTCAGTATCCTCAGAATATATATAAGTATATTTTGCTTTAATATTCTGGTCTTCGACATAATCACCTGTAGTACGTTTATCGAGTACTACGGATGTACCAACAGCTGCACCACCTACAATAGCTGCGGTGCAACCGCTAAGTAAATAAATAAAAAGAAAAATCAGGGGAATTGTTGTTAAAAATTTCATGGAAACTTCCTGTTATTAGATTGATGGAATTCGTGATAGCATTTATGCACCTGGCTTTTGCTTATAAATTGGCTTCTAACTTATGCACCAAAGAGTTGATGATCAATTAAATCGCACAAGGCGTGGATAATGGTGATGTGGGATTCCTGGATACGTGCTGTCTGCTCAGATGGTACACGTAATTCGATGTCATCATCGGATAAAGATTTTGCGACAAGACCACCGTTTTTTCCAGTCAGGGCAATAACCGACATATCACGTTCATGTGCAGCTTCTATTGCCTGAACGATACTATTGGATTGACCACTGGTGCTAATGGCCAGCAAAATGTCATTTTCTCGACCCAGGGCATGAATTTGTCGGGCAAATATATCATCATATTGGTAGTCATTTGCAATCGATGTAATAGTAGAACTATCGGTGGTCAGGGCAATTGCCGGTAGTGCAGGACGTTCAGCTTCAAAGCGATTGATTAATTCGGAGGTGAAATGCTGTGAATCTGCAGCGGAGCCGCCATTACCACAGGCCATAATTTTACCTTCATTAAGTAGCGATTGAACTAATTTATCACCTGCCTGGGCTATCTGTTCAGCGATACTATCGAATGTTTTTTGTTTAACCGCAATGCTATTAGTAAAAATTGTTTCTATCCGGGATACGCTCATCGGGGATTTTTTCCTGTGTTATATTTGATACGTATTTAGGCTTGTATGGCATTTTTAATCCAGTCAATTTGTTCTTGTCCTGATGGTGTCTGAGAGTTTAAGGCGACAGCATCGATACGGCAGGGCATATGGCTGTATTTTGGATATTTCATTAAGAAATATTGAATTGTTTTGATTATTTTTTTCTGCTTGGCATAGTTAATTGTTTCTAATGGATGACCAAATTGAGTCTGCTTACGATATCTGACCTCAATAAAGACCAAAAATTCATTATCATGCATGATTACGTCAATTTCACCATATTTACAGGAAAAATTTGTCTGCAATTTTGTTAAGCCCTGTTTTTGTAAATAGTTTAAAGCAATTGTTTCTGCCTGTTGACCCTTTTGGTTATGATCTTTAATGAAGCGAAGCATTATTATTGCTCTTAATACTAATAGAAGTGCTCTGTAGCTGAATATTTCCCTGATCAAAGGTTGCCCAGGGTAAAGAACGAATAATGTGCCCTCCAGAGTTAATGGTAATCTGGCCCGTATCGCCAGAAAAAGACTCAGAAGGATTTTTATAGAGATATTCAACATATGGTGCTAATTGATAGCTGTCAACGCCCATCGCAAATAGACGTTGATATAAAGTATTCTGATAAGTGTTTTGCTGGCTGGCAGTATCCTCAATGCTCCCTAATAAAAAGGGCATATCAGAAAAATTAACACCGTCCATATCAATATTTTGACGGGGATTTTGATAGTTGGCAACAATATGAGCGGTAGAATAAATGGGGATGGTTTCACCATGATGATAAGTAATCTGTAAAGGAATTTGTTTTGCCTGTCTTGGAAAGGCTGCCATAAAGAGCATATCAATATCCTGACGTCTCCTTGGCGTAAATTCCAGCTTCCGCCCAATAGTGCGACTCACCTCTTTTTTGCGAGATTCACTGAGATCAATGTTGAGCATAGATTTAATGGCTTCAGAAAAATCATGATCCTTTGATTTATAATCAACGGTATCAACGACAATCCCGCCTGATTGTTCCCATTGCCTGGAAAATGCATTTTTCATACGTTTACCCCAGAGATTGTCTGGTACCATAACTGCGGCATAATAATGCCCATCCTGGCGCGCTTTTTTAGCGACCATACGTGCCGCAGACTCTGGAGAAAGGCCAAACTGAAATAAATTATCGGTCTTTCGAGTGGGAACGTTTTTAGAGCCGTCAGCAGGACCCAAAGAGCCGTCAGCAGACTCAAGGCTATTTAAAGCCAGAGTTGGAATAGTGAATTGTGCTGAATCAGAGAGCGCCTCAACATTACTTTTTGCCAGAGGGCCGATCATAAAATCAGCGCCATTATCAATGGCTTGTTGATAAGTAAGCCAGATATTACCGTCCTTGCTGGTGTCATAAAAACGCAGCTGAATATCAGAAGACAAGGATGACTTATAATGTGAGGCCATAATTCCGTCACGAATTGCTTTTGCTGGTTTTGCCAGTTTACCCTGTTGTGGTAATAGCACTGCAATATGCCTGACATTTATAATAGATGCCTGACGAATTTGAATAACACGATTAATAAAAGCACGATCAGCCTGATGCGAAGGATAGTTTTGTAACCAGAAGTTGATAGCATTGTGCATTGTTTGAGGATCTTTTGAGTCACGTAAAATTTTGGCAAGGTTTAACCAGCCATAATAAATCTCATCCGTATCGCTTATGGTTTTATTAGCATCTATGCCTGTTGCCAGAATACTTTTTTGACTTTGTTCATTTAGGTTAAGACTGGCCAGATAGCTCCAAATTAAACTCATATTAGCTTGTTTTTCTTTTTCTGACAAAAGGTAGCCATGACGGATAATTAATTCTTTAACGGCTTTTGATGGCTGTCCCAATTGAAATTCAGCCATTGCCCGCAACTGATAATAAAGTGACCACTGCTCACTTTGAACGGAATCGAAGTCAGTATTGAGCTGCATCAGGGTTTTTTCTGTCTGGTAATTTGTTAAGCTAATTGCTGCTGAAGTGAGCAGATATTGATTTTTTTGCTGGTGAGTCAGTTGATTGGTATTAAGCTGTGCCATGATTTTGTTGGTAAGCTGTAAAGAATAATCATATTGTTCGGGAGAAATGTCAGAAGTCGTTTGCTCATGAGAAAGTTTGAATTGATGAAAATCGACCAGTATTTGAGTGCAAAGCAGCAGGGCATTATTCAATAAAGTATTTTTTTCAGCGCTGTCCCTGGATGTTGAAGACAGAGCAGAGTTAAATAATTTTTCTGCATGGTTTATTTTTTCGTCAGTACTCATTGCCGCGATGGTTGAACTATCAACAGGTTTGCGCTCATCAGCAGTTGTTGTGTCTTTTTTTACTGTCGTTGAACCGCCGCAACCAGTGAAAAAAAGAATAACGATAAATATTAATGTAAATTGGTATAATTTTGACGTTGTTATTAACATGAGTTATTTTGACATTATTTTATTGGGGTTAATTTAATGGTTGTAAATCACCAGAGCTTAAGTAACCAGAGCTCAAGTATAAGCACGGGCCAATTATATATTGTTGCAACACCGATTGGAAACCTGCAGGACATATCACCAAGAGCTGTTGCTGTTTTAAAACAGGTTGACCGTATTGCTGCTGAGGACACACGACATAGTGGTCATCTTTTGAAACAGCTTGATATTAACACGCATTGTATTGCATTGCATGAACATAATGAAAGGCAATTTGCTGAAAAAATAATCCAGCAAATTAAGGAAGGCAGTAATATTGCCCTGATCTCAGATGCAGGTACACCACTGGTGAGTGACCCGGGTTATTTTTTGGTTAAATTGGCACATCAGGAAAAAATTCCAGTGACACCGATCCCGGGTCCCAGTGCCTTAATTGCTGCCCTTTCTGCTGCAGGTGTCGCAACTGATCGATTTTGTTTCGAAGGTTTTGTCCCGTCAAAAGGAGGGCCCAGGAAAACTTTTTATGCCCAACGGCAAAAAGAGCCTCGAACCATGGTTTTTTATGAAACGCCTCATCGGATTGTTGAATCCTTAAAAGATTTATGTGCTCAATTGGGTGAGCAACGGACCGTTGTTCTGGCGAGAGAACTGACCAAAACTTTTGAAACAATACGAAATGATAATGCAAAATCATTGCTGGAGTGGGTAAAAGAAGATACAAACCAGCAAAAAGGAGAAATTGTACTCGTTGTACAAGGATATCGAGCGCCGCAAGGTGATACCCTGTCAGAAGAAACAGAACATACCCTCAGAGTTTTGCTCAACGAATTGTCATTAAAACAGGCAGTAAAACTGACGGTTGATATTACCGGTGAGAAAAAGAAAAAAATTTACAACTTTGCTTTAGAGATAAAAGATAGCGCTCAGTGTTAAGCGTTCAGCGTTCAGAAAGAGCCAGAGCAAAATCAAGAGAAAAAGTGATGAATATAAACTCTCCTTTCTTTGATGCTGTTTCTGAACGCCTATCACTTAAGAGTAGATTTCTTTTGTATATTCAAGGATAATGCGCTCAGAGTTAACCGAGGCAGTCGCTGTTTTAGTGCATTTATGTATTGAGAGGGAGGAAAGTCCGGGCTCCACAGGGCAAGGTGCCAGGTAACGCCTGGGAGGAGAGATCCTACGGCCAGTGCAACAGAAAGTATACCGCCAGATCACCTCGTGTGATTCGGTAAGGGTGAAAGGGTGCGGTAAGAGCGCACCGCGTTGGTGGTAACATCAACGGCATGGTAAACCCCACCTGGAGCAAGACCAAATAGGGGAACAGTGTTAATAGCACAGATGTGGCCCACATCGTTCCCGGGTAGGTTGCTTGAGGCAGATGGCGACATCTGTCCCAGATGAATGACTGTCCACGACAGAACCCGGCTTAATGGTTAGCTCTACTCTTAATAGGCTCAAGGCTGTTATTGGCTTAAGGCAGATATAAGCTTAAGGCAGATA
>JAPVVU010000170.1 GCA_028571885.1 Gammaproteobacteria bacterium
TCATAAGGTGTTTAGGTGGAGTTAAGATTTTAATCTTTACTCCAGCTTATCCTGCGTTAGGTGGAGTTAAGATTTTAATCTCTACTCCAGCTTATCCTGTACTAATCTTCTCTTGGGCCAAAAAGAGCGGTGCCGATACGAACTATTGTGGCTCCTTCGGTAATTGCTGCTTCAAGATCATTGGACATGCCCATAGAGAGTGTGTCCATATTGAGTTCAAATTGCTGGTTCAGCTGTTGCATTAGTTCGCGCAGTTGACAAAAAGCAACTTTTTGCCGGGTAAAATCATTGCTGGGTGCGGGGATTGTCATGAGACCCCGAATCGCTAAATTGGGCAGTTTGATTATTTCTTCCATTACAGCAAAAATTTCATTGTGGGAAAATCCTGATTTTTGGGGTTCCTGACTGATATTGATCTGCAGGCAAATATTGAGGGGTGAAGTGCCGGAATTTTGTGAACTCAAGCGGCGGGCAATTTTTATTCGATCAACAGAGTGAACCCACTGAAAGTGCTGTGCAATATCTTTTGTTTTATTGGATTGTATAGGCCCGATAAAATGCCAGATAATATCTGAGTAAGGGGATTGACTGATTTTTTCCATTGCTTCCTGCAAATAGCTTTCACCAAAATCTCTTTGGCCCAAGTCATAGAGCGCTTGAATTTTATCCAGAGAATGATGCTTGCTGACAGCAAGTAAAGTCACAGGATCGGTCAAAGAACGGCCGCTATTATTAAAAGCCTGCTCAATCCGATGATTTATGTGATCGAATCGGTTTCTTGTATTGCTCATTTTAGTCTATACTAATTATAAATCGTTGGATCAACACGAAAAATCATTACAGTCATTGGCTCTTATTAGCTAAGAGCCATCAGCTTAGCTAAGAGCCATCAGCTGAATTTAAGAGCCATCAGCTGAATTAATCGCTGTAAATATTTTTAAGTGACTGAAAAGATGATTTTGTCAATCATTATAACAAGTGTGTCTTTTAAATCTATTGTTAAACGCAGGTTAAAAGGCAGTACAATTATTGAATAGCGAAGAAACATGGATATAACAGAACTGCTTGCCTTCAGTACCAAAAATAATGCGTCGGATTTGCATCTGTCAGCAGGATTACCACCGATGATACGAGTCGATGGCGATATCCGGCGCGTGAATGTACCACCATTAGAGCACCGTGAAGTGCATGATATGGTATATGATATTATGAATGATAAACAGCGCAAGGACTATGAGGAGTTTCTGGAGACAGATTTTTCATTTGAAGTGCCCGGGCTGGCTCGCTTCAGGGTCAATGCCTTTAATCAGAATCGTGGTGCCGGTGCTGTTTTTCGTACCATTCCATCTAACGTGCTGTCTCTTGAGGAACTTGGTTGTCCTTCCATCTTTAAGGATATTTGTGAGAACAAGCGCGGGATTGTGCTGGTGACAGGTCCAACAGGTTCAGGTAAGTCAACCACACTTGCTGCCATGATGGATCATTTAAATGACACCATTTATGAACATATTTTGACGGTCGAAGATCCAATAGAATTTGTTCATGAAAGTAAAAAATGTCTGGTGAATCAACGTGAGGTTCATCGAGATACCCTCGGCTTTAACGAAGCACTACGCTCAGCACTACGTGAAGATCCCGATATTATTCTAGTCGGTGAATTACGTGATTTGGAGACCATTCGTCTGGCACTCACTGCTGCCGAAACAGGCCATCTGGTGTTTGGTACTTTACACACCAGTTCAGCTGCTAAAACCATTGACCGTATTATTGATGTATTCCCTGCGGCAGAAAAAGATATGGTGCGAGCCATGTTGTCTGAGTCATTACGAGCAGTTATCTCTCAGACATTGATGAAGAAAAATGGCGGTGGCCGTATTGCAGCTCATGAAATCATGATTGGTACACCCGCTATTCGAAACCTGATTCGAGAAGGTAAGATTGCACAAATGTATTCTGCTATTCAAACAGGGCAGAATATTGGTATGCAGACGCTGGATCAAAATCTTAAGGTGTTATTAGCTCAAGGGATGATTTCTAAAGCCGATGCGATGGCCTATGCGGCCCAAAAAGATGATTTCTTATAATTCTCCTGTAGAGAAGCTGGTAGAAAATAGTTGTTTGTGATTATTAATAAAATGCAGGCTTTGAGCAAATCCTGCAACGTACTTAGATAAAAAATAAGGTAAAAAAACAGATGGATTTTGATTCATTATTAAAATTAATGGTGCATAAAAAAGCATCCGATTTATTTATCACGGTGGGCGCTCCGCCTTCTATGAAGGTGAATGGAAAAATATCACCTGTGACCAAAAAATCATTGAATACAACTCAGGCGCATCAGATTGTTACAGGGATTATGAACGATAAATTGCGCGCTCAATTTGAAGAAGAACACGAATGTAATTTTGCTATCAGTCGTTCTGGTGTGGGGCGTTTTCGTGTCAGTGCTTTTATGCAGCGCAGCCAGGTTGGTATGGTTTTGCGTCGAATTGAAACCACCATTCCCACCTATCAAGAGTTGAAATTACCCGAGACGATCAAAGATCTGGCGATGACAAAGCGTGGTCTGATTATTTTTGTGGGCGCAACGGGTTCGGGTAAATCAACTTCCCTGGCTTCCATGATTGGTTATCGAAACAAAAATGGCAGCGGTCATATTATTACCATCGAAGACCCGATTGAATTTGTGCACAATCATGATGGCTGTATTATTACCCAGCGTGAAGTGGGTATTGATACCGATTCTTTCGCAGTGGCACTTAAAAATACTCTGCGTCAGGCACCGGATGTTATTCTGATTGGTGAGATTCGCACCAGAGAAACCATGGATCATGCCATTGCCTTTGCAGAAACGGGACATTTATGTCTGGCAACGTTACATGCGAACAATGCCAACCAGGCGATGGATAGAATTATTAACTTCTTCCCTGAAGAACGTAAACCACAATTGTTAATGGATTTATCAATGAATATGCGGGCATTTGTGGCTCAGCAATTGATTCCTACACCCGATGGGAAAGGTCGCAGAGCAGCTGTAGAAATCTTATTAAATTCACCACTGATTGCCGATTATGTTCGGGAGGGCGAGATTCATAAATTAAAAGAAGTGATGAAAAACTCTCGTGAAGAGGGCATGCAAACTTTTGACCAGGCATTGTATGACCTGTATCGAAGTGAAGCCATCACCTATGAAGATGCACTGCATCATGCTGATTCCCCCAATGATCTGCGTTTAATGATCAAGTTGGGCGATGAAGAAGCCTCTGAATCCATGGGATCATCACTTGAAGGGGTGAGTTTTACTGATACCAATGAAGATAAAGGCGGAGGCTTTGGCGGCTTGGGGCTAAGGTAGTATAGTTATAAGTTAATAAGTTATAAGTCTTAAGTTGTAAGTCAAAAGCTCAGCAATATATCAGGGAAACTGCTCTTGATTTTTCTTATAACTTATAACTTATAACTTCAGACTTACAACTTCTTCTCAGCAGCAAAAACTACAGCACCGGATTTTATTGTACAGGTGACCTTGCCTTTTAATTCCCAGCCATGAAAGGGTGTATTCTTACCCTGGCTTAAAAGTTTCTCTCGATCAACCACCCAATAGGCATCGGGATCAAAAATGCAGATATCGGCAGCAGCACCGATACTCAATGTTCCCTCTGAAATATTCAGTGTTTTTGCCGGCTGCAGTGTTAGGCGTTTAATTACTTCACTTAACTGCATATCATGCGTATCAATCATCTTTAATGCCAGAGGTAACAGTGTCTCAACGCCACTAATCCCCGCTTCTGTTTCAGCAAACGGGGCCAGTTTGGCATCACTGCCATGAGGCTGGTGATCGGATACAATACTGCTGATAACCCCGGACTTTAAGCCTTGTCGTAAAGCCTCTTGATCCCGTTGTGTTCTTAGTGGCGGGATGACATGGCAATTGCTGTCAAAATAGCCAATATCCATTTCAGTCAGGTGCAGATGATGTGCGGTGACATCTGCAGTGATCGGCAGACCAGCCTCCTGAGCCTGTTGAATTAACTGTACCGCTTTAGCACTGGAGAGCTGGCAAAAATGGGCTTTCGCTCCGCTTAATTCGATCAGCTGCAAATCCCTTGAAATGGCAATTGTTTCAGCGCTGACGGGTATTCCTGCCAGACCCAGGCGAGTGCTGACAGCGCCTTCATGGGCACAACCATCACTGAGCCAGGGATCAACTGCCTGAATAAAAACTGTAATATCATGACTGGCGGCGTATTCCAGTGCCCGCCTCATAACCAGGGTACTTTTTACCGGCTGCAGCGCATTAGTTGTACCGACACAGCCGGCGTCTTTCAATTCACGCATTTCACTGAGTTTTTCGCCCTGCAATTGCTGGGTCAGTGCACTGAGTGTATAGACCTTGGCAACGCCCTCTGTTTCAGCTTTAGGACGGATTAACTTAACCATCGCGGCATTATCAATAATGGGGTCGGTGTCCGGGGGACAGCATAATGCAGTAACACCTCCGGCAACGGCAGCACGGGTCTCAGATGCGATGGTTCTTTTGGTTTCATAACCCCGTTCACCCAGGCGAAAGCGCAAATCAATTAAGCCGGGACAGACAATTTTCTGGCTGGCATCAATAACTTGCTGAGCAGAAAAATCATCAGGTGCATTGCCCAGAGCAATAATTTTGCCATTGTTCAGGTGAATGTCCATTTGCTGATCAATTTGATTAGCGGGATCAATCACTCGACCGTTGATAATGCTGATAGCTGGATGATTGGCGGCAGCAGCTGAGGTCAGTTGAGTAATATCGGGCATTATGCTGTGCCTCCGCTGCTTCGTATCGATTCAGAGCCGCTGCGCCCCAGAGTTTGAGACATCACCGCCATACGTATGGCTATACCGTTAGTGACTTGCTCCAGAATAACCGATTGCGGACCATCAGCAATACTGGAGGCGATTTCTACACCGCGGTTAATTGGCCCGGGATGCATAACTATGGCATCGGGTTTTGCCAGCCTGAGTTTTTTTTCTGTTAACCCGTATTGCTGAAAATATTCGTTTTCACTGGGCAGTAATGCACCCTGCATACGCTCTTTTTGCAGGCGTAACATAATAACAACATCAGCATCAATTAATGCTGTCTGCAAATCATGATACACATGAACCCCAAGAGACTCAATATGGGCTGGGATTAATGTTTTCGGGCCGACTACTCTGACTTCAGTAACACCCAGCGTGGTCAATGCATGAATTTGAGAGCGAGCGACCCGAGAGTGCAGAATATCGCCCACAATAACCACTTTTAAATGAGCAAATTCCTTTTTATGACGGCGGATAGTAAACATATCTAACATGGCTTGTGTCGGGTGTGAATGACAGCCGTCACCCGCATTAATGACACTAATATGCGGTGATACATGCTGAGCAATGAGGTGTGCGGCGCCACTTTGATTATGGCGGACAATAAACATGTCACAATACATGGCTTCGAGATTGTGTAACATGTCCAGTAAACTTTCACCCTTACTGGTTGCAGAGGTATTAATGTTGATATTGAGTACATCTGCTGAGAGACGTTTGGCTGCTAACTCAAAAGTGGTTCTGGTTCGGGTGCTGGCTTCAAAAAATAAATTAACAATGGTTTTACCACGCAAAATCGGTACCTTCTTTACGGCCTGTTCATGAACATTGGCAAAAGGTTCTGCAGCATCAAGAATATTGACCAGATGCTGGCGCTTGAAACCTTCAATGGAAAGAAAATGCTTTAAGCGTCCCTGTTCATCAAGCTGAATATTTTTTGAAATCATAGCATGGCCTTGTTTCTTGTTTTCAATATGCGTATTGGTGATTCAGGGATCAGCATTTATTGTGCACCAGTTTTAGCGGATCGGGGCCGCATAATTTGATTTGCTGGCCTGCTTTGAGGGTAATTTTCTGGCCGATAATGTCTGCATAAATAGGGAGCTCCCGGCCTCCCCGATCAAGTAACACAGCCAGTGTGACAGATGCCGGTCTGCCATAATCAAAGATCTCATTGAGTGCAGCGCGTACAGTACGTCCGGTAAACAGCACATCATCAATCAAAATAATATGCTTGTCATCGAGTCCTGCCGGCAGTTGAGAGGGTTTAACTTCAGGGTGTAAGCCAATTTTAGTAAAGTCATCCCGATAAAATGAGATGTTGAGACTGCCCAGGGGGGATGTGAGTCCTAATCTTTTATAAAGCTTTTCTGCAATCCAGAATCCTCCCGTATGGATGCCTACTATCATTACATCATCTTTGTTCAGATCTTGTAATTTCTGCTTAATTGCCTGATACATCGTATCGAGTAATTGCTCAAGATTAATCGAGCTGTCAAATTCCAATTGGTCTAATTCAGAAGTTGTTGTCATCTGTACCTATCCATTTTCATTCAGCCAGCTTTGTAAAATAAGCTGGGCGGCAAGTTGGTCAATATCATGACCCTGCTGTTTCTTTTTTTTCACTTTTTTCCCGGGTTTGCTATGACGTCTGGGAGAAGTATGTCCTTCATAACCTAAAAGATGGCTGGCTTCCCGTGAGGTCAGGCGCTCATCCATATAGTGTATAGGAAGATTGTACCGTTCATTAAGCTGATTGCCAAAAATTTTTACTGCTTCTGTGGTTTCCTGCTCTTCACCCTCCATTGTCAGAGGGAGTCCGATAATAAATGCAACAGGGCGCCATTGCTCTAATAATAGCTCAATACCTGGCCAGTCCACTTTTTTATTATGAGAAATAATGGTGGTTAATGCAGTGGCAGTGCCCGTCAGACGCTGACCAACAGCAATACCAATTTTATTCTGGCTGTAATCAAA
>JAPVVU010000171.1 GCA_028571885.1 Gammaproteobacteria bacterium
ACATAGTTCTTCAGGGTTGCCAGATCTTTATAATCGATCTCAGTAATACCCTCAGCAGTAAAACGACAGTATTTTCTACGACGGAAATAGCGTGACATTTTTCTTCACCTTTTCTTTTTAATCTCTATTTGAATACTTCAAAGCTTTTATTAACAAAAGTAATAAACTCACTCGCTTTGATCTAATAATTAACCTTACCTTTACGGCTTAGTTTTAACCCTTATTCAGCAGTTTCAACTTCAGCAGGTTTACTCTCTTTCTTCTCTTCAGAGTGGCTAGGTTTTTCAGACGTAGGTTTATCAGACGCAGGTTTATCAGACGTAGGTTTATCAGATGAACTTTCTTCTTTCTCTTTAACTAAAGGAGAAGCATCTGTATACGGACCTTTCATAGAGATGATCAGATTACGAATAACGGCATCGTTAAACCGGAAAGCATGAGTTAATTCATCAATGCTTGCAGGCTCACACTCAACATTCATTAATACATAATGTGCTTTGTGGATTTTGTTAATTGGATAAGCCAGTTGACGGCGTCCCCAATCTTCCAGACGGTGGATACTTCCACTGTTAGATTCAATAGTGGAACGATAGCGCTCTATCATAGCAGGTACTTGTTCACTCTGATCCGGGTGGACAAGAAATATAATTTCATAATGTCTCATTTAGACAATCCTTACGGGTAATTAGCCTTTAAGAGTGGTTAATCAGCTTTCTGCACAAGATATTCTATTAAAAATAAAAGAGCTATCTGTCAAAAAGCAAGGAATTGACAAGCCTCTTGGCTGTCAAAGGTGCGGTATTATATTATTTTTTTTACGAGAGTTCAACAACAAATTTTTAAGCTGAATTCTAAATAGAAGTGATTGAAAATATTGATGGTGATAATACTTGCCAAGTCTGCACTGAAAAAACAGTTCTCAAGGTTTATTTGTCCGAAATTTCTTCTAAAAGCGCTTCTAACTCACGTTGTATTTCCTTAGAATTGCATTTTTCAGAGGTGTTTTTCTCAGAGCCTTCAGCGTTGTTTAATCGAGAGCCTTCAGCGTTGTTTAATTGAGAGCCTCCAGCAGTATTTATTTGAGAGCCTTCAGCATTGCTTAAATCAAGGTTATTCAAAAAATCTTTGACTGAAATTTCCACATCAATAGCAAAAGTTGTTTTGCCATTGTCTCGTTTAAACCGCTTGATACGAGTGCTGCCTGCCTTATGGGCAATCTGACGCAATTCACCTTCTGTTCCGGCTATTCGTATTTTCAGCATGACCCTTTCCTTTTAAAAGTGAGTCTTAGTTGGTTATTTACTGTTAGCACCTGGTAATAAGCTGCGTTGTCGAACAGCTTCAAATAAGCTGATGCCTGTGGCTACTGAAACGTTCAGGCTTTCAACACTACCTGCCATAGGAATTTTAACCAGTGCATCACAATTTTCTCTGGTTAATCTGCGCATTCCCTTACCCTCTGTGCCCATGACCAAAGCCAGTGGTCCTGTGAGCTCACTACTATAGATTGTATCATCAGTTTCACCTGCGGTGCCAACAACCCAGATTTGATAACTTTTTAAGAGTTTAAGAGTTCGGGCCAGATTGGTCACCTGAATAAGCGGCACACTTCGATCCGCACCACAAGCAACCTTACGGACTGTCGGTGTCAGTGAAACAGAACGATCTTTCGGCACAATAATTCCATGCACACCCGCGGCATCAGCTGTCCGAAGGCAAGCACCCAGATTATGGGGGTCCTGAACGCCATCCAGAATCAGTAAGAAAGGTGGTACATCAAGTTTTTGCAGAAGATCATCTAAAAAACTTTCTGATTTAACTTTAGGTACCTTACTCTGAGCAACAACACCCTGATGGTTGCCAGTGGTTAATTCATCCAGTTTTTTTCGTTGAACGAAGGTAACTTTGACTGATTTCTTTCTAGCCAGTTCGACAATAGCTGTTATACGATTATCTTTTCTGGCTCGATCAACAAAAAGAGCGGAGATTTGTTCCGAAGCAAGATCACCGCCATCCCCTTGCTTACTGTCTGAGCGCTTGCCATCAGAGTACTTCTCCTCAGAGCACTTCTCCTCAGAACAATAGTTAAGCGCTGATTTTACGGCATGAATGCCAAAAATCAGTTCATCCATCGACGTCTTCTATTGCGTCTCTTTTTTGACTTCTTTTGAGGATCAGAGTTTTCAGAACCAGAGTTTTGAGGATCAGAGTTTTTAGAAACAGAGTTTTGGGGATCAGAGCTTTGAGAACCAGCACTTTGAGAGCCAGCGTCAGTATTAGGCGCTGAACTTTTTTTAGACTTCTTCTGGAAAGATTTAGCTTTCTTTTTAAAATTACTTTTTTTATTTTTTCCAGCAGGTTGAGGGTGACTCAGCCCCTGCAAAACAAAATCAATTTTTCGCTCGTCCAGATTAACAGCAGCAACTTTGATTTTAATTTTATCGCCTAATTGATAAATCTGGCCTGTGCGCTCACCTTTCATTCTATGACTCATTTTGTCATATTGATAATAGTCATCTTTGAGCGCGGTAATGTGGACAAGACCTTCTACATGAATGTCATCCAGAACAACAAACAGGCCAAAGCCTGTAACAGTACTGATTCGACCTTCCAATTCTTCACCCACTTTATCCAGCATATATTCACATTTCAGCCAGTCTGTTGCATCACGGGTTGCATCATCAGCACGGCGTTCAGTGATGGAACAATGTTGTCCCAGTTCAGACATCTGCTCTTGAGTATAATTATAAGTGGATGCTTTCTGTCCACGAACAATGTGTTTAATTGCACGGTGAACCAATAAATCAGGATAACGGCGTATGGGTGAAGTAAAGTGAGCATAAGCTTCAAATGACAGTCCAAAGTGACCAACATTTTCTGCTTCATAAACTGCTTGAGATAAACTGCGCAGCATGACTGTCTGAAGCACTTCAAAGTCAGGACGCTCTTTTATTTCATTTAATAACTTAGAAAAATCCTTAGCCTGAGGTTCATCACCACCACCCAGAATCAACCCCAGAGGAGAAATAAATTCTTTCAGCGCCTTCAATTTTTCATCAGTAGGCCCCTTATGGTTACGATACAATGCCGCAATTTTATTTTTCAGAAGGAAGTTTGCCGCACTGACATTAGCCGCCAGCATACATTCTTCAATGACGCGATGGGCATCATTGCGAATAATAGGTGTCAGTTTTTCAATCTTTCTGTGTTCACCAAAGACTATTTCTGTTTCTACTGTTTCAAAATCAATCGCACCACGCTGCGCACGTTTTTTAGCCAGCACCTGATATAACTGATAGAGTTCATGCAAATGAGGTAATAAATCAGCATATTGCTGGCATAAAGCCGCATCGCCATCAATTACCATGGCGGCAACCTGATTGTAGGTCAATCGTGCGTGGGAACGCATTAAACCTTCACTGAAACGATAACTTTCGACTTCACCACTGGCTGAGATATTCATCTCACAAACCATACTCAGACGATCCACTTCAGGATTCAATGAGCATAAACCATTGGAAAGTATTTCCGGCAGCATTGGCACGACCCGGCCAGGGAAATACACAGAAGTACCGCGGCGTTTAGCTTCTGCATCAAGCGCAGTACCGCGTTCTACATAAGAAGACACATCGGCAATAGCAACCCATAAACGCCAGCCAGAGCCACTTTTCTCACAACACACCGCATCATCAAAATCTTTGGCATCAGCACCATCGATGGTCAGCAACAGGTGATTACGGAAATCTTCACGCCCAACTTTACTGGCTTCAGGTACAGAAGGTTCCAGCTCGGCAATTTCAGCTTCCAGCATCATGGGCCATTCATGGGGAATTTTGTAGCTGCGAATAGCCACATCTATTTCCTGTCCAGGCTCCATATGACCGCCCAGATTCTGAATCACACGCCCTTTAGCGCGTTGGAAACGAGTTGGGAATTGCATCAACTCAATCATAACCATCTGCCCGACTTTGGCACCATAGGTATGTTGTTCAGAAACTACGATGTCATGGTTAATGCGTTTATGATCTGGCACAACCATCAGCACACCATCACGATCTTCCAGCTGACCGACGACAGTATTAGTATTATGTTCGAGGATTTTAACCAGTGAGCCTTCACGGCGGCCTTTTCTATCAGTGCCTGCAATTCTAACCTGCACCCGATCACCATGAAACAATATGCGCATATCACGCATGCCCATAAAGAGATCACCACCGCCATCTTCAGCTAAAACAAAGCCAAAACCATCTGGATGTGCCGAAACAATACCTTCAAGAACTTCAGACTCAGAAATCAGTTCATAGCACTTACGCCTGTTAAAAAATATTTGACCATCTCGTTCCATGGCACGTAATCGACGTCTCAATCCTTCTTTTTGATCAGGATCCTGCAGATTCAGTAATTTTTCAACCTGAAAGCGATTGACAGGTTCCGGCTGTTCAGCCAGAAGATCGAGAATGAATTCCCGGCTGGGAATGGGATTATCGTAATTCTTCGCTTCGCGTTTTGCGTAGGGATCGTTCTTAATGCTTTTTTTACCGGTATTTTTACCAGAATTATTACTAGAGTTTTGACTCATATTTGTCCTTGAGTTTTGATGACAGGCTATTACAACTTTTTCTTATAAAAAGAAGTCAACCTGTCATCAATCCATTTATTCAAATGGGTGATTTAATATAATCGTTTCATCACGATCAGGGCCGGTTGAAATAATATCAATCGGTGTTTTTGTTAGTTCTTCAATGCGTTTCAGATAAGCTTTAGCATTATCGGGCAACACATCATAGGATTCAGCGCCAACAGTTGATTCAGACCAACCGGGCAGTTCTTCATAAATTGGCACACACTTCTCATACAGATCAGCGCCAATTGGCGGTGTGGTAATTTGTTCGCCGTCAATCTCATAAGCAGTACAAATTTTTAGAGTCTCCATGCCGTCTAAGACATCCAGTTTAGTAATACACATACCAGTGACACTATTAATTTGGTTAGATCGGTTTAATGACACAATGTCCAGCCAGCCGCAACGGCGTTCACGACCTGTTGTTGCACCAAATTCATGGCCTTTTTCACCCAGATATTGACCCACATCGTCAAATAATTCTGTCGGAAAAGGTCCTGAACCAACACGCGTTGTATAGGCCTTAGTGATACCCAGAATATAATCAAAAAACTGCGGGCCGACACCCGAACCACTTGCAGCACCGCCAGCAGTGGTATTTGATGAGGTGACATAAGGGTAGGTGCCATGATCAATATCTAACAGAGCACCCTGTGCGCCTTCAAATAAGATACTGTCACCATTTTCACGATATTTATGCAGCACATCGGTGACATCAGCGATCATTGGACGAATTTCATCGGCATAGGCCAGGGCTTCATCCAGAGTCTTCTGATAGTCTACGGTATCGGCTTTGTAATAATGCTCCAGGGCAAAATTATGGTATTCCATCACTTCTTTTAGTTTACTGGCAAAAAGTTCAGCATTAAGTAAATCACCAACACGTAAACCGCGACGAGAGACTTTATCTTCATAAGCCGGACCAATACCACGACCTGTTGTGCCAATGGCTTTTTTACCGCGTGCAATTTCACGTGCCTGATCCAGAGCAACGTGATAAGGCAGAATCAAAGGGCAGGCTTCACTGATCAGCATTCTTTCTTTGGCATTGATACCCTGCTCAGCTAACTCTTTGAGTTCTTTGACCAATGCATCCATTGCCAGGACAACGCCATTGCCAATTAAACACATCACATTATCTCTGAGGATACCCGATGGGATAAGGTGTAATACGGTGGTTTTGCCATCAATAACTAATGTATGACCGGCATTATGACCACCCTGGAAGCGGGAGACAGCGACTGCTTTATCTGTCAGCAGGTCAACTACCTTACCCTTACCTTCATCACCCCATTGTGAACCGATGATGATGACATTTTTACCCATGTGAAAATCCTCAATAAATTACTGTAAAAATACTCTTTTAAATAACCTGATTAGAAAAATTGTTTAAAAGAGTTGTATAAAATGAGCTGTGTTAAAAGACGCTGCGATTAAAATGTGGCCTTTAAGGGGCCACCTCAACAAGCTGCCACTCACCCGAGTCATTGTTCAGAATATGAGTACAGCCCATTGCTTGTGCATTTGAATTGGAATCTGCCAATTCACAAATAATGCGTTTACCTTGCTGACGTAATGCGGAAACCTTTGCCACTAGCGCTGGATCTTGAACTGCAGGCGCAAAAATTGATTCAAGCGCAGTTGTATGCCCGGATTGATTTCTAATTGAGACCAGGTGATTTAAGTCTGAGCTAAAACCCGTTGCTGCCCTTGAACGGCCAAAGGTTTCACCAATCCCGTCATAGCGTCCGCCCTGAGCAATTTCCTGACCATGTCCGGGTAGATAAGCAGCAAAAACAACACCCGTGTGATAGTTATAACCACGTAATTCAGACAGATCAAAATACAGGTTTTGGTCGGGAACTCTGGCCAGCAACCCTTTAGCAATTGCTTCCAGGTTATCCAGTTCTTTGTGAACTTCATCGCCGCTTAAAATCTGACGGGCGTTATCAATAACAGATATATCACCATTAAGATCGACTAAAGCTAAAAATTGCTGTTTTTGTTCAGCACTAATAGACAAAGCTGACAGGTATTCAGATAATTCTGTGACTGCTTTACGCTGTAGAACATCAAATAAGGTTTCTTCTTCAGACAGACTCAATTCAGCCTGGCCTGCCAGACTACGGAAAATACCCACATGCCCCAAATCAATATGGAAGCCTTCAAGCCCAACTGCCTTCAAAGTC
>JAPVVU010000172.1 GCA_028571885.1 Gammaproteobacteria bacterium
AATTGTTCCACCAAAAGTAGGCCCCATGAGGGGAAACAATGAACAATGAGCATCAGAACCTGGCGTTTATTATTGGGCGATTTGACGCAGTCCGAGCACAATAATAAATGCCAGGTTCTGATGCGGAGCATTAAATAATGAATGCTCACTATTTCCCCTCATGGGGCCTACTTTTGGTGGAACACTTATTTAGTATAAAATATTTACTTAATCTCATTAAATATGAATAATGTAGCTTATGAGATTACCCACATCTGTGCGTCTATTTATATTCCGGACAATCCTTGCTGGCTTGACTTGTTCTTTGCTATTGCCTTTTTACGCAATAGCAGGCGGCAGCCCTGAAACAACTCTGGTTGTGGTCAATGCTCGTTCCCTGCTGTCCAAAAGAATTGCCAACGAATATGTGCACTTGCGAAATATTCCAGAAAATCATATTGTCTGGCTGGATGGTGTGCCTTCTATGGACACCATCTCAATTGAGGATTTTCGCAAAAAAATCTGGTCTCCCATACAAGAATTTATTCAGTCTCATAAGCTGGGCGGAGAGATTGATGTCATCACCTATTCGGGAGACTTTCCTTACGCTGTGAATTTCACCTCTGATCTCAGGGGCAAAAAACTTAAGAGAAATAAATATCTTGGCAATATCGCCTCACTGACATCAATGACGTATTTTGCCCGACGCGTTGCGGTGGAAAATATTGGCTATTTAGGGGAAAACTATTACTTCAGAGATTTTGCAGGCCCGAAAATAAAAGCCCATTCAAGCTATCCTGTGGCCTTCCCCAAGCTGGGCGAAAAAGAAATCAAACGCCTGAAAAACACGGCACGAAAAAATCTCAATCACAAAGATTCTGCAGCAGCAGCAGAAAAAAATTATCAACAAATTCTGGATAACGATCCTGAACATCCTGAGAACTGGTATAACCTGGCCCGCAGTCAGGCTGCCGCACAGAAGCGGAACAAGGCACTTGAGACTTTGACGATGGCAGTCGATTACGGCTGGTCCAATAGTCTGCGTACCACCAGAGACAGGTATTTTAAGTCGCTTCACCTGGAACCAGAATTTCAGGAATTACTGGTTCGGATGGAAACAGCTTATGGACCGTTCCTTTTCACTAACGGATTTCGAAGTCATTACGTCTGGTCAAATGCAGACCTGCTTTTTTGGGAGCCTGCCGATGCCCTGAATCAATACTATCTGTCGACGATGCTGGCTTACACTGGTGCCCGGGGTAACAGCTTTCCTGAAATTATGAATTATCTCGCTGCCGCGGCATCCAGTGACGCCTCCCAGCCAGATGGTACTGTTTATCTACTTGAAAATTCCAATATTCGCTCGCAAACCAGACAGCCGCTCTTCCCGGTCACCCTGGTCGAGCTTGCCAGGCGCAACCGTAAGGGTGAAGTACTGTACAAAGGAGCTGACAATCAAAACGGAATAATTCCAGTTGCCAAAACTGATGTAATTGGTGCCGTGGTTGGATACCCTGAATTTAAATGGCAAGACACCAACAGCTTCTTGCTTCCGGGGGCTATTGCCGAGTCTCTCACCAGTTATGGCGGGCACTTTGATAAAGCTAAGCAGACCAAACTGACTGCGTTTCTGCGCCACGGTGCAGCGGGCTCCAGTGGTGCCGTAGCAGAGCCATTCTCATTTCAGGAAAAATTTCCAGTACCATTGATTCACGCCTGGTATGCTGATGGCTGCTCCCTCGCGGAGTCTTTTTACCAAAGTGTCCAGGTACCCTACCAGCTTATTATTGTCGGCGATCCATTGGCCCGCCCCTTTGCAGCATTTGCCGATATCAAACTGAAATCACCGCAACTGATGCCCCCATGGTCCGAAGTCGTGACAATTGAAACTGAAATCCAACCAGCTCCAGGAAAAGCTATCAGCAAAATGGAGTTCTGGGTCGATGGCCAGTACCAGTTTGATGTGCCTGTCGATAAAGCTTTTTTGTGGGATACACGGACGGTTGAAGATGGCAGCCACGAGATTCGACTGGTGTCCGTAGAAGACAGTCATATCGAAACACGCTCGTCTACCCGCTTTATTACGCAGGTGTTTAACAATCATCATCGGGTCTACGTTGATCATATCAGTCAAGTAATCACCTACGAAGACACCATTGAAATCACCGGAACGGCCCCGGGGGCTGAAAAAGTTGAGGTTTTTCGCGGCTATTCCATGCTCGGCGCTGCAACGGTAAATGATTCACAATGGCAAATTGCCATTCCAGCCAGAATGTTTGGCATAGGTCCGGTATCATTTTTTGTCAGAGCTACAAACCAGGATGGAACAACGGTTCGCAGTGAGCCAGTCAGACTTTCTATTGGTACACCAGAGGCTCTGCAGCCGGTGTTGGACGAAAAACCATCTGGAAACGGTCTGAGTGCCATAGTGTACGACAAAGAAAACAAGGCGCATCATCTGGTGATAAAGCAGTTGAATGGACCACTCAGAGAGTTACGTAAAAACAAACTAACAGCCAGACAATTGAAACTTGATGGTTATTTTTATGTCGATACAGATGGTTTTTATCAACTGGCCATAGCAGCTCGCGGGCATCTTCGTGTCTCAGTGAACGATCAGATACTGTTGGACAAACTGCTGTCTAAGCATGATGGCGATGCCTTTTTACCCCTGAATCTGAAACGAGGCTGGTACAAACTTCAATTCGACTTTGAGGTTTCCCGTCGACCGTTCCTTAAAGTTGTTCTTGCTGGCGATCAGGTGCCGACAACTTTATCAGGAGACAGTCTGGGACATTCGATTGCAATTCCAGATTCCCAGACAGACTTGTGATTGTGCCGGCAAAACGCGAAAATTCAAATGAGCTTAATTTCTGCCTAAATTGATTTATTCAACAGTATGATTTAAATGGAGGGTGTAAATCCTTCTGATATTACCACTGTCCCCCTCTTTGACGATAGCGCTTATGTTTATGAAGACGCTTGTTTAAGGCGGAGATCATTTCATCCTCGGTTATATATCCACCATTGTCATTATCAATTTCTTCGAAGCGAAGTGGTGGAAAATAACGGCGCATTGAATGACGAGTCGATTGACGCCGATTTTCAATTTGCATTATAAATTGGTGATATTCCTCCTTGCTTAGAGAGCCGCTTTTGTCAATATCATGTATGGAAAAAACGTATGCACAAGGTTGAAACATTTTTTGTTGGTCAAGCTTGTTCTCTGATGACGCGGCCAGGAGAGGAGCAGACTTAAGAGTTAACAGAAACAGGACAGATGCAAAAGTGTAAAAGAATAAATTGTGATGAATTTTCATACCCGCCTCATTATTTTGTTGATTTGAGATATTTTTCCAGAATATTAAGTTGATCATCAGAAAACTCGAGTCGCCGGTGTGAACGGATCTCTCCCGAACGAAGTAGTTGGGGAATATTCTTTGCTTCCGTTTCAAACTCAGAAGGATCTGCAGAATGACAGTAAGCACAGTTATCTTCATAGAGTAGTTGACCTTCTTCAACACTCGAATCGACATTCTCGCGACTCGGCTGGCAGGATGATTCAAGCTCGTCTAAACTCTGATAGAAACTACCTTTATCCCAGAAATCGGGTTCGGAACAACCTAAACACGGATGGCCTGACTCGATGGGGAAGCTGGTACCCTGATTCCATTTGTGAACGGCACAGGCATTATAAGTTGTCGGGCCTTTGCATCCCAACTTATATAAGCACCAGCCTTTTTTTGCACCTTCATCATCGAAATGTTCGGCAAACTTCTTTTCCTGGTAAAAATGATATCGAGAGCAGCGTTCATGCACTGTGTTACCGTAAAAACTCAGTGGACGATTAAGAGCATCAAGTGCTGGAAACCGTTCAAAGGCCAGAAAATGAGCCAGCACACCGCTGATTGCAATTGGAAGTGGCGGACAACCTGGCAGATTGACCAATGTTTTTTTTTCGATCAGGCCGTTTTCCATAAGCGTGGCTACGTCAGTGGCACCCGTTGGATTGGGGCTGGCAGCCGGTAATCCGCCAAAAGCAGCGCAGCTTCCGATAGCAATTACAGCCTTAGCTCCTTCGGTACACTCTTTTAACATCTCCAGATTTGTCTTTCCTGCAATGGTGGAGTAGACACCGCCATTGCCAATGGGGATTGAACCATCAACAACCAGAAGATATTGACCAAAGAAATTCTGCATAGCTTCCAGTCGGGCGGCTTCTGCCGCCTCCCCCGAAGCAGCTTGCAGGGTATGGTGATAATCAAGCGATATGTAATCAAAGATGAGATCTTCGATAGTCGGCGCATGTGATCGGGTCAGTGATTCAGTACAGCCAGTGCATTCCTGAAACGAGAGCCAGATAACTGACGGACGAGTTGCCTGACGCAGCTTTTCTGATAACGCCGGGAGCGCGCTGGCAGGCAGTGCGAGCAGAGACGCGATTGTCGAACAAATTTTTAGAAACGACCTTCGACCGATTCCCTTTTGAGTCAGATAGGTTTCAAAAGTGCCTGAATTCAACATTGCATTTATTTCCAGGAGTGCAATTTATCATCCGTTCATCGGCGGAGCATACTAATAATGAATACAGCAAAAATGTATCATGAATACTCTCGCCCTTGGTTACATTTTATATTTTACGGTATGCCAATTCTATTAACTACTTATATTGCCAGCAAGCTTCAGGTATTTTGATTTGGATCAATTAGAGAATTTTCAACGCTATTAACACTCATTCATGAATACAGACTTGTGCATACAGAAGAAAATAGGGATGAATATAAATGGCTTAGAGCATCATCGGATTAGGGCAAGCACTTAGGTTTACCCTGCCGAAGATTAATCATTATCAATAATAGTATTCCACATCAGGCGAGAGGCTATTTCAAAGTGTTCTTCCAGCTCATAGGTTTTTGGTCTGGTCAGTTGTTTGGTAAAGTTCAGAGTTGAGCCTGGTACCTGATACATCGCTTCCAATTTTGCCAGGCCGGCGGATTTTAATTGCTCCCCGGGAACCAGTTCACTGACCAGACATAAGTCTTTTGCTTCATCTGCAGAAATTGACTGCCCACTCATTAAAATTTCCATGGTCTTTGTCGCTCCCAGTTGACGAGTCATAAAGAAAGAGACTGCCCCTGTAGGTGTCACACCTATTTGTAATCCTGGAAATTCAATACTAATGTCATCTGCGGCAAAACGATAGTCACAGGCCAAAAAATAACCAAAGGAATCAATTGATAACGGGCCTCGAATAGCTACAACACTGGGTTTTGAAAAATCATTAATCGCTAAGGTTAAGCGCTTAACGGAATTACCATAGCGGGTTACCCCCATTTCTTTTTGTACATACCCCGTTTCTTTCTGGATTGACTTTATAAAGTCCTGTAATACGTCAAGGCGTTCGTACTCTGCTGTATGTAAGGTTAATATGCCTTTAATGCTGCTATCCACTTCTATGGCATTTAAACATTCCAGCATCTCATGCATTTTGGATGCATCCATTGCCATTTTGAAAGACTCTGATTTGAGACAAATAACTGCGGTATGCCCCTCATAAGTACAGGAAAAAACGTCACTATCATAATTACTATAATCACTCATAAATCTGGCCTATTTTTTATATTTTATACGTTATCTTTTTCTTAACAGCTGCATCCCGCAAGATGACTCCTGCAGACAATTCAATGGCACTACCCATCCGAGTGACTTACCAGGCTGTTTTTTCTATTTCCAGGTACATACTATTGATGTGCTTGCCAAAGTTGCTATCAAATCCTGCCCAGGATTTATAATCACCAAACTGGTCAATGACTTTTTCTTTGATTTCAAAATCCTGCAGCTCATCATCAAAGCCGATCTGAACAACCTCTTTGACCTTTATAAGATAATCTAAAAAAGGTTTCACAGCTGTTTCACTTTTACCTGTTAGACCATGCCCCGGTACATAAGTGTTCATATTCAAATCGGTGGCATATTCAAGCACTTTGATATTACCCAGCATACTGGCGCTATTATCAAAACGTCCCATACGTTGATAAAAACTATTGTCGCCCAGAAACAAGGTCTTACTTTCAATATGTTCGATCATAATATCGGTGTTTGTATGTGCAGGCACCATGGAATGGATACGAAAATGTTGTCCGTCAACTTCAATTGCATCACCCTGATTCACTGCAAGCTCCGGTGCAACCACTTTGGTCCCTTCCGTTTTGCCTTCAGTCAGACGTTTCATCATATCAACCCAGATAATGCCCTGTTCACCATTAGCCTGAGTAATCATCTCAGGATGACCATACATTTTAACATTAGGGTATTTTTCTTTAACTGCCTGATTAGCCAGCCAGTGATCACCATGAATATGGGTATTAAAAACAGCCAGAATGGGTTTGTCAGAAATTTTTTCAATTTCTGTAAGTACCTCTTTACCAACGCCGTAAGCTGAACCCGGATCGATAACAATTAAGCCGTTATCTGAAACAACAAGACCAGGATTATTCATAAAACCGTGATTAGCAGCACTGGGCTCTGACAGAGGACCATGCATGATATAAACATTCTGATTTACTTTTTCAAATTGAAAAGTACCGACTTCCCCCAAATCCCAGGCGTAAATTTCTGCTGACGCCATAAAACAAACACTTATTATCAAGCTATATATTCTTAACATTTATTAACCTTTTACTTGTATATACCCATTGCAATTGGTTAAAGATACACCATTTCTGGAAAAAGACAATAACCATTAGCCTTTGTTTCGCGATGCAGTGCAGTATATTTTTACCCCATATTGAAAACCAACGATGAGTAGATTAC
>JAPVVU010000173.1 GCA_028571885.1 Gammaproteobacteria bacterium
GAACTGGGAGGAGAGCGTTTTCTAGAAGAGCTGGAAGATGATCCCTTGCCAAGAATTTGCTAAAAATATAGATACCTGAAATATCAAACTCAGCTTCTTTTCTAACCGTGAGCGAATACGTCATTTGTTGGAAATTATCCGTTCTTTAACATCTGACCAAGGTGAACCTAGCTCATGATCGGACATGAAAGCATCAAGCCGTTTATCAAGTTCAGTTTCTAACACAACATCAGCATTACCTGCTCTGATTTCACCAATAATGCCGGCATTATGGCCTGCATCCAATGCCTGCCATATCGCTAATACCTTCGGCGCATGCTCTGCGGAAACGATGGCAACAACACGCCCTTCACAGGCCAGGTATAGGGGGTCATAGCCCAGAATTTCACAGACACTTTCAACCTGTTCATGGATTGGGATTTCGGCCTGATACAAGTGTACTTCCTGCTGGATTACCCGACTTATTTCATGACAAACGGAAGCCAGCCCGCCACGAGTGGGATCGCGCATAAAACGCAGGCCTGCTATGGCCAGTATTGAATGGGTAAGAGGAAATACGGATGCTGCATCTGACTGCAAATCACCCTTGAGCCCAAATTGCTCCCGTGCCAGCATGACGGCAGTGCCATGATCACCGATTGTGCCGCTGACCAGAATTTTATCACCTGTTTTGATTTGTTCCATACCCAGTGTCAGGCCATTTTTTTTAATACCAATTCCGCTGGTGGCAAAAAAAACACCGGCACCTTCACCTCTGGGTACAACTTTGGTATCGCCGGTGACAATGGCAACCCCCGCTTCTGTCGCTGCCTCTGCCATGCTTTTTACGATGCGTTCTAATTGCTCAAATGACATCCCTTCTTCAATAAATACGTTCAAACTCAGGTATTTGGGTGTTGCGCCAGACACAGCCAGATCATTAACGGTGCCGTGAATGGCCAGTGACCCGATGGTTCCTCCTGGAAATTCCAGCGGATTAACGGTAAAGCCATCGGTAGTGAAAGCGATTTCAGTCTGTTCCAGCGTTAAAGTGACGGCATCATTCTGGGTATTGAGCAGCGGATTCGCAAGATACCGGGCAAATAGATTATCAATCAATTCACGCATGTAGCGCCCGCCATTGCCGTGAGCGAGGGAGATATATTTTTCCTTGCGGGAGTTGTTATTCATAATTTTCTTCATTCCATAGTTACTTTATTAAAGGAAGAACTGCCTTCAATAATTTGTCCAAAGGCTAAGCCGGCATCGTTATAGGGTACTTTTTCGGGTAAAAATGCGGTGAAATTTTCTTCTTTCAGACGTTTTAAAATGTATTCACTGAGAAATTTGTTCTGGAATACTCCGCCGCTTAAGCCGACCCGAAAATCACCTTTTATTTGCTGCATTTTTTTTGCCTGAGCAATGAGTGTTTCTGCAATTTTCAGATGAAAATGATACGCTCTTTGCCCGATTGATTTTTCATTGTCCAGCAAAGCAGGTATGAGTTCAGACCAGTCGGCAATAAGCAGATTATCTTTTTCATAAAGTGCTAAAGCAGATTCATTCATGTTTGTTAGAGATTGCGGCAGCAATGCTTCCAGGTGCATGGGTCCCTGTCCTTCAAACGATGATGTGCTGCCCAGACCCAATAATGCACTGGCGGCATCAAATAATCGCCCCATAGAGCTTGACTGGATAGTATTTATTCTTTTTTTCCAGGCTTGAAAGGCCAAAGAATTTTCTTCTGAATCAGGCAGACATGCAGCGTTGGAATGGTTTTTATCCCATACTTCTTTACCCCACAAAAGGGCACAGGCCGATCGCCAGGGTTCTCTGGCGGCTTTATCACCACCTTGTAAATAAAAGGGCTTGATTGAGGTGACTCTTTGCCAATGGCCGGCTTCTCCATAAAAACCTTCACCACCCCATATGGTCTGATCGTCACCCAGTCCAGTACCATCCCAACTAAAAACCAGCCAGGGCTTTGTATCATCATGCGCAAATTCAGCACATAAAATACTGGCATGTGCTTTATGATGCTGTACTTTTGTCAGTGGAATTTTATGTTTGAGCGAATAGTTTTCTGCATAACGAGTAGAATAATAACCCGGATGAGCATCGCAGATAATTTGTTCTGGTTTGACCCGATAAAGGTGACATAAATCGTCAATAACCTGAGAAAAAACCTCAATACTGCGTTTACTCTCCAGCTCACCAATGTGAGGGGAAATAACAACACGATTATCCCATGCGATGGCAATGGTGTTTTTCATTTGGCCGCCGACGGCGAGAACCGGTTTATCAAGGGTAAAGGGCAGCTTAAGTTCAAGCGGAGCAAAACCACGGCCAATACGCAACAGGCGCTTTTTATTATTAATAATTCGTATAACAGAATCATCTGCAGGTCGTAAAATAGGCCGGTTGTGCTGTAAAAAGGCATCAGCAATTTTTCTCAGTCGTCTGTGTGCCTGCTCATTATCGGTGAGCACTGGTTCGCCGCTAAGATTGCCTGAGGTGGCAACAACGGGTAAGCCAAAATCTTTCAGTATAAGATAATGTAAAGGACTATAGGCCAGCATGGCACCCACTTCATTCAGCCCCGGGTTAATTGATGGTGCCAGGCGGCCTTTCTTTGCTTTGATTAGCACGATGGGTCTTTGTGGTGATGCAATAGCGCGTGCTTCTTCTTTATCTTTCTTTTGATCAAGAGAATGATCAAGCGTGCAATAATCATTAAGCTGTTGCAGCGGGTCATTAGTCGATGCTGAAAACATAACGGCTAAGGGTTTATCCGGACGATGCTTTCGATCTCTTAAGCGCTGTACTGCGCTATTGTTGGTCGCATCACACATCAGGTGATATCCGCCAACGCCTTTTACTGCCAGAATTTTTCCCTGTTTTAACGTGTTAACGGCACTTGTCAGTGCTGCTTCATTAGCGATTGCTGCGCTATCACTCCCTCTTGCTGCAAAAGATGATTTTTCTGCTGCCCTGGCCCCATCCTCTTTTACTTCAAGAAAGCTTAATTCAGGCCCGCATTCTGCACACGCCAGCGGCTGTGCATGAAAGCGTCTGTCCAGTGGGTTGCTGTATTCCTGATGACATGAATGACATAAAGGAAAAGAGGACAGGCTGGTGTTGGGTCTGTCATAAGGCAGATCTTTAATAATCGTATAACGTGGTCCACATTGCGTGCAATTTATAAAGGGGTATCGATAGCGTCTCTCCTGTGGGTTGGAAATTTCCTCCAGACAGTCATTACAGGTAAAAAAATCAGGCGGGATATGTCGTTGAGCATGTTCGCCTGAGGTACTTTTTTCAATAATAAAACTGTTTAAATCTTCATCTTCAACGGTGCATACAGAATCGATAAACGGCATAGCCAGAGGAGGGTGTTGTTCCAGTACTGCCTGTTTAAATGATTCGAGATGCTGTTTTTCTCCCTGCACCAGAACGATGACTTCACCAGAGCAATTTTTCACCCAACCCCTGAGTTTATATTGTTTTGCCATGCGATAAATAAAAGGTCTGAAGCCAACGCCCTGAACCTGTCCGGTGATGACTATTTTTAATGTCAGCGTATTTAAAGTGGTGAACTTTAAAGTATCAGGCATAGTTTTTCTTTATCTGAGCACTTCTATCATGCATACCATGTGCCCACCAGATACGGCAGGCACCTTCATCCGAAACCATACAGGGGCCAATGGGTTCTTGCGGCGTGCATGCCTTGCCATAGAGTTTACATTGATTCGGATATTTTTTACCCAGAACTACACTGGCACAATCACATCCAGGGGGCATTTCACCAATATGACGGCGTGATTGTTTATCATGATCGGGGAAAATCAGCCGGGCATTGTGCTGACTATATTCATCGTTGAGTTCAAAACCAGACAGAGGAATAATGCCAATACCGCGCCAGTTGGCGTCTACGATATCCATGGTTTTTTTTAACTGATTTTTAGCCGCTAAATTACCCTCATCTTTGACCAGTTGAGGGTAGCAATTATCCAGAAATAGCCGATCTTCAAGTTTTTGCCGTATGACGGAATAAAAAGCCGCCAGTAAACTTTCGGTATTGAATCCAGCCACCGCTGTGGGTAAATGGTGCTGGTCAATAACAAACTGCCATTCATTAGCCCCCATGACGGTGGCGACATGGCCGGGGGCAACCAGCGCATCGAATCCTGGCGAGTCTGATTCCAGCAGCATGGCAACCGCGGGCCATGTTAATCGCCCTGAAAGCAGCAATAATAAGTTGTCCGGAATGCCCTCAGCAATCAATCCGGCAGTGGGAGCGGTAGTTGTCTCAAACCCTGCGGCAAAAAATACAATTTTTCTGTGTGGATTATCCTGTGCAATTTGTCGTGCTTCCAGTGGTGATGCAATGGGCCGGATATCAGCGCCGGAAGCCTTTGCCTGTTGTAAGGTACGGATTGATTTTTTCCCTACATTGACGGGTACTCTGAGCATATCACCAAAAGCAAGCAGGATAATATCTTCATGCAGAGCCAGTTGAATGGCCAGAAATATATCTTCTTCCGGACAGATACAGACAGGACAGCCAGGTCCTGGTATGAGTTCAATTTGCGGGTGCAGTGCATTACGAATACCCGCCATAGAAATGGAGCGTTCATGGCCGCCGCAGACATTCATAATCTTGATGCATCGGGATGCTAACTTTTCCTGAGCCTGGGCAGATGCCATCAGCTCATTCACTTTTAGAAGCCAGGATTTTGCATCAAGTTTTGTGCTTACATTTGTGCTTACATTGTGCGATGTAATGCCGTCTTTACCCATGAGCATGTATAGGCAGTCCTTTATCCTGACTTTTTTCTTTATGACTATGCTCTTTGTGAGTGTGCTGTTTGTGAATACGGTCTTCCTGAATTTTAGGCAATACCGTTTCACCTTGTGCAAGATGGGCTTTGTAATGTTTTATCTGCTGTTTCAGCCATTCAATCCACTCATTTATACCAGCGTTCATACCAGAGTCCATCTCAGTATTTTTTCGTGCAGAGAGTTGCAGAACAGGTGCTGGATTGGCCAGATTACGGATATTTTGTTCTGCTTTACTGACATCGAAATCATCCAGAAAGGGCAGTAAATCAGTTTTGGTTATAAGCGTTAAATCAGAACCTCGAAACATCACAGGATATTTGGCGGGTTTATCATCGCCTTCAGTAACTGAAAGCAAGGTGACATTCAGGTGGTGTCCCAGATCAAAACTGGCAGGGCAGACCAGGTTGCCTACATTTTCTATAAAGACAATATCCAGACCATCTAAGTCCAGATGATGCAGGGCATCGTGAACCATATAGGCATCCAGATGACAGGCGCTGCCGGTTGTTATCTGGATCGCGGGTACATTTTTATCTCGTATACGCCGGGCATCGTTTTCTGTTTCCAGATCACCTTCTATCACAGCAATGGATAAGTGTTCATCGTCGTTAGTCTTCGTTTGTGCATGAGTCAGCGCATCAATGGTGGCTTCCAGAAGAGCGGTTTTACCTGAACCGGGAGAGGACATCAGATTAATGGCTAAGACTTTATGCTTATCAAAATGTTCACGATTATGGGCTGCACGATGGTTATTTTCATGCAGCAAATTCTGTAATACTTCAACCGCTTCACTACCGCCCTCAGTTTTAGCATGTTTACCACCTGCTTCAATGAGACTGCGATTGGCCTCGGTGACATTACAACCACAGGTATCACACATGTGACTCCTCCTCATTTTTTTCCAGTTCAACTGATTCTAATAACATTTCATCACCACTTAACAAGCTGGTTTGCCAGGCTCCGCAGGCATTACAAAGTAATTTATTGACCGTTGCTTCGTTTTCATGACCGCAGAGATTACAGCGAATTTTAACAGGTAAACGATGTGTTTCCAAAATGGCATCCTGGGCAATACTGCCGGCACTGGCAATGGGAAATGCATGTTCTAATAAGGGCGCTTCCACGCCTGATAATGGGCCGATCCGGACAATTATTTTTGTCACAGTCTGAGCGTTATTCTGCAGGGCAATTTGTGTTACCTGCTCAATAATGCTCTGGCAAATGGAAAGTTCATGCATTGCCTTTGTCCACCAGAGCCTGATCCTCCAGAGAGAGCATTTCATCATAAATTTGCCAGGCTGTTGCTGCTTCTGCTGCAGACATTTTCTGGATGGCATAGCCTACATGTACGACGACATAATCACCGACTTCAGTCGGTTCATCCTGCAGCATAAATAAACTCACATCACGCTCAATCCCCTTAGCCTCACATCGAGCCATAAACTGATTGATTTCGAGGATTTTCATTGGGATACCAAGACACATAGAAACACCTTATATTGATCTCATGCCCTTAGTATAAACCTAGAATAAATAAAAAGTGATAATTTTTTATTTATTCCAGGCTTTATAGTTGAGCTAGATCATTAGATGCTTCAAAAGTTGTAAAATGACTTGTAAATTTCGACGAAGGAGCTATGGTTAACGTGAGTGTTTTTGATTTTTCAGGGCTTTTCAGAGCATTTCGGAGCATTTTAAACGGGGTAATTTCATGACAATGATTCTCGGCATCGGCAATACTTTACTAAAAGATGAAGGTATTGGTATTCATTTGCTCAATTATATCCAGGCTTCGCACCCGCAATGGGCGTCATGTGACAAGATAGAGATGATCGATGGCGGTACGCTGAGTTTTGATTTGCTTGCCAGCATACAGGCCGATCAGGATTTGATTGTGCTGGATGCCGTGAATTTACAACAATCCCCTGGTACTGTCTA